>NZ_JALQDD010000026.1:0-273972 GCF_023631405.1 Caballeronia sp. GAWG2-1 | reverse complement strand
GTGCCTGCGTAAGTACCCATGACGCTCGTCGTGAGCCGATGCTGAAGTTGCGAATCCGTGAGCCCAGTGTCGCGATACTTTGCATACAACGCATCGAACTCCGGGCCAGTCCAAGCCGATGCGCTGCCACTGAGCTTGGTCCCTGGATTGCCGGGCGTCGCTGTGTTCTGCTCGACTTCCCGGGCGATTTTCCATTGATTGGCCTCCGCCACCGTTTGGGCTCTTATGAAGAGCGTCGCCGCCTGATTGTGTGCGTCCGGATCACGCGGATTGACTCCATAGTCCTTCGCAAATGCCCTCTCGGCGGGATCGTCGAGGAAATGGCCCAGTTCGTGAGACAAGGTTCCCATCTGCTCAGTGTCTTCCCAATTAAGAAAGTCAGGCGTGAGAACGACGCGCTTATCGACCAGGTCGAATTGCACTCTTGAGTCGCTTTTGATCGCAATGGGCTTATAGGCTCCGCTATCGATCCGATCACTCGCTGTATGTATGTCCGAGATGAAAGTCGGACTCGCGTTGACCAGCTTGAGCTGACTCTGCGAAGGCTGATAGTCGCCCCAAAGCGATTCCTTACCGGTGATGGGTTGTGTGTTCGTATCCATGATGACCTCCATTTTTCGTTGACCAAGGATATGCCGCCTCGCGTTGCAACGCCCTACTTCGCGGCGGTGAATTCGTGGCATGACCGCGTTGGCGCACGGTGACTCCAATATGAATCGCCGGCATCGCCGTGGGAAATGACTGGGTATTGAAAGCGATGGACACGCGCCGAGCACGAAGCGTCTCTTACTCTAATTGTTAGGATGACGGAATTTATCCGTGAGAGGATTGAGCTCTTAGGCTATCGAGGCAAAATGGAGCTTGGCGCCGCTCGAATTGATCAAGGTCGCGCTTGCCTAAAGCAAATGCGATTAACGCGTCGATCTTCGTACAACAGGAGCATTGCGTACGAGTCGAGCTGTCGGCGAAAGTCGCAACGGTAGGGCTGTGGCAATGTGGTGCTTAAGGCGCACTGCATCGCGATGCAGTGCGCCTACGTCGATTAGTGTTACCAGCCCTTACCTTTAACTGTCGCCAGATGCCGCATCGCCAGCCGCGGCATCGCCACCCGTATCGGCCGTTGCCAGGGATGCATTATCGGCCTGCGCAGGCGCGGATGGAGTATTGCCAGCGAGTGCAGGCGTCGCGCCGCCGCCACCTGCGCCACCGCCGCCCGTACCTGCACCTGTACCTGCACCACCGCCTGCGCCTGCGCCACCGCCTGCACCAGCACCACCGCCTGCGCCCAGGTTCTTCATGAGGCCGCCAAGCAAGCTACTCAATGGCTGCGCGAGGCCGCCGAGCAGCGAACTCAAACCACCGAGCGCGGCTTGTGCTCCTTGCGTGTCCGGTTGCGGAGTCGTCGGTGCGGCCTGGGTCGTCGGTGCGGCCTGGGTTGTCGGGGCTGCCTGAGTCGCGGAGTTTGCCTGCGCTGCCTGCACCGCCTCGGCCGCCTGAGTTGCCTGAGCCGCCGCCGCTTGCGCTGCCTGAGCCGCCTGAGTGGCCTCGGCCGCACTGCCCGCGTCTGCGCCGTCCGCCTGCTGTCCCAAAGGCATCGTGCCGTTGGCCGCCGAAGGGGAATATGGCGCGGCCGCGTCGGCCGCATCGGCAACGACGGAAGGCCCGCTATCCGCGTCCGGATACGGACCGGCTGCAGACTCGGCGTTGCCCATGCCGAACGGCGCGATACCCTGAGCACCAAGATCGTTCGCCTGCGCTCCATCCGGAATGTGGATCAGAGCGTAGCCTCCGCCTAGCGGAGTCGCTGCGTCGATGGTATTCGCGGCGCCTCCGATAGCCGCGTTATTCGCCGCTCCCGCGACGACTCCATCATCGAAAATTGGCGTCATCGCCAAAGCAGAACCATTATTGTTCACGAGCATCATCGAATCCCATAAATAGAGTTAAAACCAATTGCGCGTAAAGCGCGCGTTTGGTATGCAATTTAGATATCGAGTTTCCTTCGAATTACATATCACCTCCCATGTGCCTCGGATTTATTCATGGACACAGCGTTGCCTGAATGGCATTGGACAGATCTTTCTTAACTCCCGGATCAAGCGTGCCCGCCTGCCTTACGAGTTGAACAACACAAACCACTCGGACATAGCCGGTGAAATTCTTAACCGTGTCGAACCCGAGATCCATTTCCATCGCCCATCTCGAAAGTAGTCTTCCCACCGTCACGCATTCCTGACGCGCCAGCAGTTCGATGATTGCCCAATAGACCTCCTCAAGGCGTATGCAGGTCGCGAAACCGTTGATCCGAATAGACCGCTGACGCGGCGTGACAAGCTTCATACTGAAATCGCAATACCGGTTTGTAACCATGGGCGGCGCTTACCCGGGCACATGCCACGATCTGCTGCAAGATGATGTGCACTTGGCATTTAACAAAGGCTTCGATCTTCTATCTCGATATTCATATTTTTCGTAGTTCATGTATTCCCAACCTCTTTTTAATTTCCTGAGAAACGCAAAGCACACACCTGCGATGGGAATACTGCCTCTTTTCCGAAGCCAATATGTAGTACATCTATAGGACCTTAATCGTTCGTCGCGCATTTAAAGTCTCGTCATAACGCAACCCGATATTCCGGCATAGGACTTTGAATGACCACGAACTGGCGCAAGACGCAAAACCGGCCGATGACTTGCGGCAACCGGACGGGCAAGGCCGCACGTCATCTCGTTTATTTATGTCTTGTGTTGCAAAACCCGCTCGCGAATGCGGCACAGCCTGCATGGCAAGGCGCGCCGATGCGCTACGTCGCGCGCAATTCCAGGCTTGCGGATGTGCTCAACGACGTGGGGCGCGCGGGCGGCCTGCGTCTGGAGATTGCACGCACGGTGCGCGGCAACGTGAACGGCGTGTTCGAGCAAGCGCCTTCCTCGGTGTTTCGCACGCTGGTCGAAGCGTGGGGGCTCGTCTGGTATTTCGACGGCCAGACGATCCACATCACCACCACCGAAGACGTGCAAAGCCGCACGATCGGGTTCGCGCCGCTGTCGGGGGACGCGGTGAGCGCCCTGCTGCGCAACCTCGATCTCGATGATCCGCATCTTCCTCTGCATTTCTCGGGCGACAGCGTGAAAGTCACCGGCCCGTCCCGATACGTCGATGCCGTGGCCAATGCGATCGTCAAAGCCCAGGAGCAATTGCCGCCGCCGCAGCAGACGCTCGAACAGACACAGATACGCGTGTTTCCGCTGCGTTATACCCAGGCACAGGACATCACCTATACCTCGGGGAATCGTCAGCAGACCATCGCGGGCGTGGCTTCATTGCTCCGGACGCTGATGGGAAACACGAGCGTGGCGAGACCGGCGGCGACGAACACTCGCGGACGCCCGGATAGCCTGCACGGCACGGCCAGGGGGATTCCGCCTTTACCGAGCGTGCCCGGGTTCACGGAAACCGCACAAGATGCCTCGGTGGATGACAGTCCGGCGGAACTTCCCCAATCCGCCGTGACGCCGGCAAGGCGCAACATCGTCGCGGACCCGCGCACGAACTCGGTCGTGGTGTACGACGTACCGGCGATGATGCCCGCCTACGAGAAGGCCATCTCCATGCTCGACCGGCCGCAGGATCTCGTGGAAATCTCGGCTCTCGTGATGGATGTGTCGAGCGATGCCGCCAGGGAACTCGGCGTCCGCTGGGGCGCTGGGGCTTCATCCAGCCGCCAGTCAAACACGCGTGGTTCCGTAGCGCCTGCCCTGCCGGGAGCGTCGTCCGTCGCCCTCGGCGTGGATGCGGGACTCACGCTGACGACGTTGATCGGCAATTCCGCGCACTTCCTCTACGAGCAGATCCACGCGCTTGAGAAAACCGGTCGCGCGCGCATCCTGTCTCGTCCTCGCGTGCTAACGCTCAATAACGCCGAGGCAGTCCTGTCGTCGCACAATTCCATTTATGTTCGCGTGGCAGGTAATCAGGATGCCAATCTATTCAATGTAGACACGGGACTTACGCTCAAGGTCACGCCCACTGTCGAGCAAGGCGGCGGCGAGCACAGCAGGATTCTTCTCAGCGTGCAGATCGAGGATGGCTCCTTCGACGGCGACGCGTCGGTTGACGGCATACCGCGCGTCAACAGTAACTCGATCATCACTCAGGCCATAGTGGGCGATGGCGAGAGCCTGCTGATCGGCGGCTACGAATACGAGCATACGCAAACGAGCGGATCGAAAGTCCCTATCCTGGGCGACATTCCGATCATCGGGACGCTGTTCGGCGATGAGCAGACATCTTTCGATCGCACCGAGCGGCTCGTCCTCATCACGCCGCGATTGAAGCGGCTGAAAGCGGACGCCGCGGCGCCGGCCGAACTCTCCGTCGACGATGTGCCCGCTCTCTCGGCGATCACCGGAAAGGACTATCCGCGGCCGCCCTTGCCCGATGCGGAGTTTCCTCCGTTGCCGCCACTGCCGGCCAGTCAGCTTGCCACTCCACGCAATGCCGCGCATGCATCGCAAGGGAGCAAGCAATGACCGACGCACGACTCTTCGTCGCCTCCGGGCTGCATGCGGGCGCGAGCATCGCCCTGACGGCGGACCGCGACTTGCAAATCGGCAGCGCGGCCGACGCCGACCTGATCCTTTTGGATACCGGCATCGCGCCACATCACGCGAGCGTCCGACTGCACGGCAACAGGCTCGAACTGCATGCCGCTCACGCCGACATCGCGATATTCGGGCAAGCGCTCAAAGTGGGCGCCCGAACGCAGTTGCGCCACGGTGCCACATTCCGGCTGGGCGAGACGGCCTTGCAGTTCAGTAACGGCGCCCCGACGACCGACCAGGCCATGAAAAGCGCGGAATCTGCATGGCTCCTTGCTCACGCGCCATTTACGTGGCTGCGAAGGAAGTGTGCGCGCATACCTCGCTATCAATGGCTTGCGATAGCGGTCGTGCCGCTCGGATTCGCGTTGCTGTACAGCCTGAATAACCTTGTTCCGAGACCTTCAGAAAAACGGTCGTCGCCTCTGGACGAGCCCGCCTTTCGCAACGTTCGCCAGCGCACGGATCAGACAACGGGCGCACGTGTTTACGAGGGTTACGTACAGACCGCCGCCGACCTTGGCGCCGTTTCCCTCGTCGCGCGCGCACGCGGCGGCGCGGTGCGTGTGCGCGTCGCCGTGATCAACAGCATGCTGGAGCAACTGAGCGATTTTCTCGACAAGTACTACCGCGGCGTCCGTTTGCGTGCAGGCGAACGGCCCGGCGTGTTCGTCGCGACACTTCCCGCAGCGGACGCCTATCTGCAACCCGAGTCATGGGACTACGCGCGGGTCGACCGGCTCGCGCAAGGACAGGTGGATGGATTAGAGGCGTTGCGCTTCGACGGTCACGAGAACAACAGCGGCCCCGTGCGTGTTCCGCTCGAAGCGCTCGGATTGAATCTGCTGAATTCTCCGCACGCCGCGTGGCTCGCCGACCAGCAAGGAGCCCGATATTTCGCGGGAGCGCATCTGTCGATAGGACGGATCGAGCGAATCGACCCATGCGGCGCATCGGTGATTCGCGATGACGGAAGCATCTATGTCCTGATTGCACAACGCACGAGTTTCGGCAAGTCCTGCTAGCGGCTCACGCCGCCGGACCCGCACCCGACAGCCCCTTACCGGTGCGCTGCCCTTCGCGCGTCGGCGCGCCGCACGAAGGTTCATGGAGTCTGCACGATCCTTTTAGCGCGCCATCACTTATATAGGAAAGCAGAATATGTCGATGCAAGCGGCAAATATCGGTTACACCCCTGCCATGTTCGGTTATGGCATGGGCGGCGCCCAGGGCGGCAGCATGATCGCACCCGACGGCACGCTGTCGCTCGGAAGCGTGGCGGACGCCGTCAAGCGAAACCTGCAACAGCAGGCCCAGTCGATCAATCAATCGGAGCAAGACGCTAGCGCGCAGAGCGCGCAAGGCGGCCAAAACGGTCAAGGAGGGCAAGGCGGAGCCGGAGGCGTGGGCAGCGCCAGCATGCTCGACATGCAGAAGAAGGTCGGCGAGTACACGTCTTCATTGCAACAAGGGACGTCCATCTTGAGCAGCCTGGCGGAAACACACAAATCCGTCGCGCAGAACACGAAGTAAGCCAACGCACACACCGGCGGGGCCTCCAATGCGGGGGCTCCCGCGCGCCGGATTTTCCTGTCCAACCAAGAATATTCACGATGATGCTTTCGCAAGCAGTTGCCATCCAATCTTTTCAGGTCGACGCGACGCCGCCAGCGATCGCCGCCACACCGGCGCAACTGGATGCCGGCACGGGAGGCGAAGGGATCACGCGCCTTGCCGAGCAAGCTCAGTTCGCCTTGCAAGGAGCGGCCGCGCCCCTCGGCGCGTTGCTCGATCCCACCCGCCGACGGCCGCTTACGACAGGCGAGATGCTCACGCTGCAAGCCGCCGTCAGCGATTACTCGGTCACGCTGATTACGCTGTCGCATCTTGCCCAGAGCGTAGGCAGCGCCATCCAATCCATCACTCAGAGAACGTAATGCGTCGCGCGCTCATTCTTCTGCCGCTCGTCCTGCTCGGCGCATGCAAGACCTCGTTATACGAGGGGCTGGACGAGGACCAGGCCAACCGCATCGTCGCGGTCCTCAGTCAACACGGTGTCGAGAGCTCGAAGGAGCGCAACGCCGACAAGACGTGGACCGTATCCGTCGATGAAGACGAAGCCGTCACCGCGACCGAGCTGACCGGCGCGTATGCCTTGCCCCACGCCAGTCATGCCAATCTCGGTGAACTCTTCAGCCGCCAGGGATTGATCTCGAGCCCCGAAGAAGACCACGTGCGCTACGTCTATGGTCTCACCGAAGAATTGGCCGCCACGCTCGAAACGATCGACGGCGTGCTGGTGGCGCGGGTGCATATCGTCGATCCGCAGCGAGATCCGCTACTCGGCCCCCCGATGCTGCCGAGCGCGTCTGTCATGGTGCGATATCGCAGCGACGCGAATCTCGAGCCCATGCGCGAGAAGATCCGCGCGCTCGTCGCCGGCGCGGTGCAGGGGCTCACGCAAGACAAGGTCTACGTGACGCTCGTTCCCGTCATGCCGGTCGTCACGCAAATCGATCTGTGCGCGCAGACGGGCCACTGTCCGCCACCGCTTGCCGATCAGCGCAAGGTCGAGCGTGTCCTCATCGTTCTGACCGTCATGGCGCTGCTGTTGATCCTGGCCGTCTGGGTGTGGGATTCGGGCATTCGCGCATTGCCGCGGATACGCATACCCGGTGTGACGTTTTTCAGGCGGCGGACCCGCCAGGCCGTGCCGGCGAAGCCGAAGCCGGGCGCAGCCGCCAACGACTCCTCCCATTCTCGCGAAGACCGCACATGAAATCCCTACCCATTCTCGACGTCGCAGGCTGGGCGCATCACAGCTGGTGCGGACGAGCCACGCCCGCACGCAGCGAGCGCGCCCGCGCCGCAGCCGCCTTGCATCTTTTCGCGCGCTTCCCGACGCTCGCCGAGGCCGGCGCCAAGCAATTGCCGTGGTTCGCCGCGCCGCTCGCGCGCCCGGCATGCGGACGACTCTTGCGCCTGTGCGCCGCGCTGGCGTGCGCGCGCTCGCTGCGCCTTCTCGTGAGCGCCGCCGCGCACACGCAGTTCTCGGGCGCGGTGGGCTTGCCGCCGCTCGCGCGGCTCCAGTGCCATCGGCGCGGAGAGCAGCCCGACCTGAGGCTCGACTCCCCTGTCGACTTCTTCAACCGGCGCAGCCTGTGCATAGCCGGGATCGCGCTCGCACTGCGCGCGACGAGCGGCCACGCACAACGGCTGTGGATGAAAGTGCGTCTGCCCTGCGAGTACGCCACGGCCGCGGCGCAATGGCGCCTGCCTTTCGTGTCGGCGCGAGCGGCGCTGGAATTGATCGGCGATGCACTGCAACTCCTCGACACAGAGAGGCGGCCATGCTGATCTGGCGAGTTTCCGACTGGCGGGTCGAATCGGACGGCTATATTTGCGCCAACGATCTCGCCTTGCTGCAAGACCTGCCCGCGCTGCAGCGCTTGAATGCCCAACGCGCGAGGCAAGAGGCAGCCGACCTCGCGCAACGCGCCCGGCGTGTCAGACGGCAGGCGCTCGCACGCGGTTTCATCGCGGGCCGCGCAGCGGCGGTGCATGACCTCGCCATGCCGGCCGCCGCGGCCGCCTTTGCGCTTCGTGGCTTGAACGATCGCCTCGTGAAGATCGTCGTCGAGGCCGTACGCGACGTCGTCGGCGACATGCCTGCCGGCGCGATCTTTCCGAATCAACTTCGCCGCAGTTTGCAAGCGGCGCCTGGGCAACGGCCGCTCTCCGTGCGCGTCTCGGCATGTGATTACGAGGAAGCCAGGCAAGCAGTCAGCGCGATGGAAGACGAGCTGGGCCTGACGCTCATCACCGTTCTTGGCGACGCCGATCTGCCGCCGCGTTCGTGCGTGGTCGAAACCGATATCGGCGTAATCGATGGCAGCTTGCGGCAGCAGCTCGCCGCACTCGAACGCGGCATCCGCGATGCGATCGCCGCCGTGCTCGACGTATACACGCGCCTGGACGACCGTCTTCTCAGGCAATTCGAGGTCATCGAGCAAGGACTGCGCGACACGCTCGACGTCCTCTCCCGCGATGCCACGCCGGCCGGCTGGATCGCGTGCAATGCCACGAACGGGGGCGCCGCGATATGAATCCGTTCGCCGGCCTCGAACGGCTCACACGTGAACAGGCGGAGCGGCAGAACATCGCTGCCTTGCATTTCGGCGCCGACGTGCCAGTGAGCGTCGGCCATCGGCGCTACACGCTCGCGTTCGAGCCATGTCGCGCGCACTATCCGCTGCGTCTTCACGGCATGGCCTGCGGTCAGCCGCTGGTACTCGATCTGGATGCGCGGGCGCTTATCCCCGAACTTTCGCGTCAGAGTCTGGAAAAGACCGGGAAGCTCGCACACAAGCTGATTGCCGACGCGTGCGAGGACTGGCTTTGCGCGCTGGAAGGCGCATTCGGCTTCGCGCTCGATGTAACCGGCGTTTCCTATGACGCGTCGCCCGCGCCGGGCGCCTATGGCCTCGCGCTTACGCACGTCCAAAGCGGACGCACGGCGAGCCTGTCATTTCACTGCGAGGCGGTGGATCGCTGGCTGCGGCGCCAGCCTGATCCGCAGTGCAATTCGAGAGCGCTTGCGCGCCAGATCGTCGTCAGCATTCCGGTCTGCGTCGCCGGGCCAACGCTCACGCTCTTGCGTTTGCGGCGCATTCGCGCCGGTGATGCGCTGGTGCTCGACAAATCGGTTCAATACCTGCGCTTGCCCCTTCGCAACGGCACGCAGCGCATTCTCTTGAAAACTCTTGGAGATCAGATCGTGCTAGATCGCCCCATTCTCAACGAAGACAATCAGCCATCCGAACTGACCAGCGAATTCATTCCGGTCGAAGCCCTCACTTTTCCGTTCGACGCCGTGATCGGCTCGATGCGCCTGTCCTTATACGAACTCAGCCGCTTGCGACAGGGTTCGCTGGTGTCGCTGCAGCTTTCGGTGCGCGAGCGCTCGGTCACGCTGTTGTGCCAGGGATTGCCCTTCGCCAAGGGAGAACTGGTGAACATAGACGATGTGCTGGCCGTGCGGATCACGAGCGTGCTGCAATCCGCCCATCCGGATGTCGCGTCATGATCGGAGCGCAAACCGGGCAACTGCAGCTCGTCGGCGTCTTCTTTCTACTGAGCGTGGCGCCGCTCGTCGTCATCATGTGCACCTCGTTCACGAAGTTCAGCATCGTCCTTACGCTGTTGCGCTCCGCGCTCGGAGTGCAGCAAGCGCCCGGCAATCTGGCGATATCCGGTCTCGCGCTCGCGGCAACGCTGGTCGTGATGGCGCCTACCCTGCACGCTATCGGCGACGCGCTCTCCCTCGACGAGCGCGTCGAAAGCGGGCAATTGCCGCCCCTCCCGCAGATGATCGACGCCGTTCGTGGACCGCTCGGGGAATTCATGCTGGCGCACTCGCGCCCGGCAGAACGTGCGTTCCTGCTCGACGCGGCAAAGCGCACCGATCCCGCTCGCGACGCGCAAGAAAGCGACTTCACGCTGCTCGTTCCGGCGTTTCTGATCAGCGAGATTTCGAGCGGCTTCGAAGCGGGCTTCCTGCTCTATATCGCCTTTCTCGTCATCGATCTGGTGGTCGCGAACGTGCTGACCGCCATGGGCATGATGATGCTCTCGCCGAGCACCGTCTCCATTCCACTCAAGCTCTTCGTGCTGGTGGCCGCCTCCGGCATTCCCAGACTCATGCATGCACTCATTCTCGGTTACGCCAAGTGAATTCGCTTCCTTCCCTTACCTCGCTCGCAACCGACGCGCTGTTGCTCGTGTTCTGGCTTT
This sequence comes from Caballeronia sp. GAWG2-1, assembly GCF_023631405.1. Lineage (NCBI taxonomy): Bacteria > Pseudomonadati > Pseudomonadota > Betaproteobacteria > Burkholderiales > Burkholderiaceae > Caballeronia > Caballeronia sp. GAWG2-1. Next base: position 263,577 of record NZ_JALQDD010000026.1, on the reverse strand, counting down.
CGTTGCCAATGCTCGCCGTCGCGACCGCGGTCGGTCTTTTGCTCGGTCTGTTGCAATCGGTCACGCAGATCCAAGATCAGAGTCTGCCGTACGGTGCAAAGATCGTGTGCGTCGGACTCGTGCTGATCGTGACGGCGCCGTGGGCAAACCGGGAAGTCGCGCGTCTTTTGAGCCATATCTTCACGATGATCGCCTTGGGCCGCACGCATTGACCATGAACATCCTCGATCAATTGAGCGGCTTCGCCTTCTGCATGATTCGTCCAGCCGTGGCGCTCGCCCTGATTCCGTTTGGTAACGACGGAGCGCTCGGTGTGACACTGCGTGCTCCGCTCGTGCTGATCTTCGCGGTGCTGCCCGCGCAAGCGGGATTGCCGCACGAACCGCTTGCGGCAAGCGTCATGGAAGCTGGCATCGGTCTTTTGCTGGGACTCGGTTTCGGCGTCGTCTTTCATGCGGCCTCCACGGCGGGCGCCATCCTCGATCAACAAGGCGGCTATAGCGTGGGCGCGGTCTATGACCCGAACTTTGAGCAGGAATCCGCCGCGTTTCAAACGCTTTTCACTCAATTCGCGGCGTTCACGCTCTTTACGGGCCACGGTCTTGTCGCACTGTGCGGAGTCTTCGCCGACGCGTGGTCGATCTGGCCACCGGGCGGTCCGTATCCCGGTGGACTCGCGCGCCTTCTCGCCATGTTCTCGGAAACGCGTTTGCCGCAGTCTTTAGCGCAGGGCTTGCAGATTTCGGCCCCGTTACTCGCCTTGATGCTGCTCGCCGACGTTTCGCTCGGACTCGCGTCGCGGCATGCAAAGCGTCTCAATCCGTTTTCCACTGCGCGTACGTTCAAGGCAATGGTGCTCTCCTTCGCGCTGATGGCGTGCGTTCCAGCGATCCTCGATCGACTCGCGCGCATCTTCGCCGTCTCGCTGAATCTCGAATAGGAGGCACCGGTCGACATGAGCGACAAAACCGAGAAGCCCACGCCTCGCCGACTGCTGCGCGCCCAAACCGACGGCGACATTGCGAAAAGCGCCCATTTAAGCACCGCGATGAGCGCCGCGCTGTGGTGGCTGCTGCTGGCGTTCGAAGCGCCACACACGTTCTCCGGTTTCATCCACATGATCGACGCCGTGTCGGGACTGGACGCCAGCCGTTCGTTCGCGTGGCAGTTCAAGGCCGTATTGAATGCGCTGCTCGAACCGGGCAAGGGAGCGCTGATCATGCTCAGTGCCGGCATGCTTGCCAACGTCATACCTGAACTCGTTCAAACGCGTGGACTCGTGTCGTTCAGGCGGATCGCGCCCGATCTCAAGCGTCTGAACCCGGTGGAAGGGCTGAAGAATCTGTTCGGCCTGAAGGTCGCGTTCGAGACCGTACTGATGCTGTTCCAGTTCGCCGTGCTCATCTTCGTGGCCTGGCGTGTGACGGCAGAATGGCTCGTGCAGATCGAGCCGGCGTATTCGCTCGATCCGCTATCCCAGCTTGCGCTCGCGTCTCTCAGCCATTCCCGTCTGCTCGCGCTGGTTGCGCTCTCGCAGGCCGCGCCCGCGGTAGCCGACTATGCCATGCAGCACGTGCTGAGGAAGCGCCGTTTGCGCATGGACAAGGAAGAACTCAAACGCGAATACCGCGACGAACACGGCGACCCCTACGTCAAAGGCCGGCGACGCGCGCTTCATCGCGATCTGAACCGTTAAACCCGAATCCGGAATCATGAACCGCCCATCCGTTCCCCTCTTCGCCAGCTTGCCCCGACAGATCGCGCGCCACGCACACATCGCGGCAGCCGCGGGTTTCATCAGCGTGCTGGCGTTGCTGATTCTGCCCATCCCGCCGTTCCTGCTCGATCTGTTCATCGGCATGAGCTTTTGCGCGGGTTTCGTCATGCTGTTCTCCACGATCTACGTGTCGCGCGCGGCGGATCTTCCGGGCTTTCCCGCGCTTCTGCTCATGACCACGCTGCTGCGTCTCGCGCTGGCCATCGCATCCACCAAGATGATCCTGCTCCAGGCGCACGCCGGGCGAATCATCCAGGCTTTCGGCGAGCTGGTCGCGGGCGGCAACGTCGCAGTCGGCATCGTCGTCTTCCTGGTGCTCTGTGCGATTCAGTTCATCGTGGTCGCGAAGGGTGCGGACCGCATCGCGGAAGTCGCGGCGCGCTTCACGCTGGATGGCATTCCAGGACGCCAGATGAGTATCGACGCCGATTCGCGAAGTGGGCTCATCACCGCCGAGCAGGCAGCGCTGCTGCGTGCCGGACTCGAACGCGAGACCTATTTCTACGGATCGCTCGACGGCGCCATGAAGTTCGTCAAGGGCGACACCATTGCAAGTTTCGTGATCGCGCTCGTGAATATCGTGGGCGGACTCGCGGTTGGCATCGGGCAGCGCGGCATGCCGTTCGGCGACGCCTTGCAGGTCTATACGATCCTGACTATCGGGGATGGCCTCGTTTCGCAGATACCATCGCTCGTCGTGTCGATCGCGGCCGGCCTGCTCGTCACGAGAGTATCGCCCGCGAGCGGCGCCACCAATCTCGGCACGGACCTTTACGAGCAGTTGACGCTTCGGCCTCACGCACTCGTCATGGCGGGCGCGTGCTGCGCGGCACTGGCGCTCATTCCCGGCTTTCCGCATGCGCAGTTTGCGCTGCTGGCCGCGCTGCTCGGAGGACTTGGCTTCGTGCTCATGCGCGCGGCGCAACGGGCGCGCGACGAGGCACGCGCTCCCATGCCCGCGCTTGCGCGCGACGGCAGCCGGTACATGCCTCATTTGCTCGACGAGGCCGAGGTTGGAACGAGCACCGTGCTGCGCCTTCGACTTGGCAACGATGCCTTCAAAGCCGTGCCGCGCGATGCGTTCAACCGCGTGCTCGGCACGCTGCGCCATCATCTCAACACGCGCTTCGGCCTGCCCTTTCCCGGCCTTGCCGTCGTGATCGACGAGCGGCTCGCCGCCGAGCGCTACATCATCGATGTCGACGATGTACCGTTCGCGAGCGGCACGCTCATGCCCCAGCACGTCCTGGCGAGCGGACGCCCGGCGGATGTGCCGGCCGAAGGCCCGTCGGGGTATCGACCGGGCTTCGAGAAGTCAGTGTGGATCGCGGCCGGCACCGCCGCGTCGCTCGATGCCTCCGTTCTGAATACCGCCACGCCCGACGACGTCCTTGCTCAACACCTCATCGAGATATTCGAGCGGTGCGCACCGCGCCTGATCGGCACGCAAGAGGTGCGCTTTCTGCTCAATCGTCTGAGCCCCGAGTTTCGCGAACTCGTCGCGCAGATCGAACAACGGATCACGACAGCCCGGCTCGCGGCCGTGCTGCGGCAGTTGCTGCAGCAACGCGTGTCGATCCGCAATCTGCGTGGCATCCTCGAAGCCATTCTGCGCGTGTCCGCAAACGAACAAACGCTCGAACGCATGGTGCGCGAAAGCCGTATCGAACTCGGCCATCAAATCGCGCGTACCCATGCGAACCTCGATACCTGGGAGATTCGCGGCGGCGTGCTCGAAGCCGAGTGGGAGAACGAGCTCGAAGCCAGCATTCGCCACGGCTCGGACGGCGAGCCATATTGCCCGCTCGATTTCATGCAACTGGATACGTTGCGCCGCGTTTTGAGCGGTGCGGCCACGCCCGTGAGGCTGCTGCTCACATCGGCGATTCTGCGGCCGCATTTATCGCAGGTGCTGGGAGCGATCGGCATCCGCATGGATGTGCTCGCCATAGACGAGATTCCGCGCGACGTCTACCGCATCAACGCTTCGGTTACCTTCACGAGGCCATAATGCGCAAGACGACTGATGAAGACGCAAAGCCGGTCGGCAGCTTGATGGCCGGACCGACGCTTCACGGCCGCGTGGTGGAGGCGCGTGGCGTGATCGTCCGCGTGGTGGGCGCGTCGCTGCGAATCGGCGAACGTGTGCGACTCGTGCGGCCCGACACACTCGAGGAGCAAACAGGCGAAGTAGTCGGTTTTGCTCCGGACGGCGCACTCGTCATGCCGTTATCCGGACTCGCGGGACTCTCCGACATCACGCGCGTGGAGGGATGCGGGCTCGACTGGAATCGGCTAGATGCAACTCGCTTGCAAGGGCGCATTCTCGATGGCCTCGGCAAGCCGCTCGATGGCGGGCCGCCCGCGCCGCTTGCCCATGCGAGCGCGCGCTTCGACGCAACGACCGCGATCAATCCGCTCGACCGCCCGTTGATCGCGCAACCCTTCGTTACCGGTGTCAGGGCGATAGACGGATTGCTCACTTGCGGGGTTGGACAGCGTGTCGGCATTTTCGCAACCGCGGGCGGCGGAAAGAGCACGCTGCTCGGCATGATCGCGAACGGCGCACAAGCCGATGCCATCGTGATCGCGCTCGTCGGGGAGCGTGGGCGTGAGGTCAATGAGTTCGTGCATGACCATCTGCATGAACGCGAGCGGATTGTCGTCGTCGCGTCGACATCGGATCGTCCAGCGGCCGAACGTATCCGCGCGTCGCGTCTAGCCTGCGAGATCGCGGCCGCGCTGCGTTCCCAAGGTCGCCACGTCCTGCTGCTCTTCGACTCGCTGACGCGCTACGCGCGCGCCCTGCGCGAAGTCGGCCTCGCCGTGGGCGAACCGCCCGTGCGGCGGGGCTATCCGCCACGCGTGTTCGCGGAACTGCCGAGAATCGTCGAAATGGGCGGCCTGCTCGGTCGCGGCAGCGTCACTGCGTTTTTTACCGTGCTTGCCGAGGACGAAGATCTCGCCGATCCCATCGTGGAAGAAGCGCGATCGCTGCTCGACGGTCATATCCAGCTCTCGTCGCGTTTAGGCGCCGCGGGACACTATCCCGCCATCGATATCTTGCAGAGCAAGAGCCGGCTCATGACGCGGGTCGCCGGGGAGTCGCATCGCGCATGCGCCCAGCGCGTGCGTGAGTGGCTCGCGCGGTATCGGGACGTCGAGTTGCTGCTGCAAATTGGCGAATACCGGCGCGGCAGCGATGCCGCGAGCGACCGGGCCATCGACCGTCATCCGGCCATTACGGCCTTCCTTCGGCAGCGTCATGACAGCCACGTCGCTTTCGATAAGACAATCGCGGCATTGCAGGCGCTCGGCGAAGGCGCCGATACATCCACGTGACGGGCCGCGCCGGAGATCTGCGTCGCTGGGCGGTGCTTGCGCGCGTACGCAGGCTGCGGGTGCGGCGCGGCGAGGCAACGCTCGCGCAGGCGCGACAGGCCGCACGCGAGGCACGAGACGAAGTAGCCCGTCGCACGGAACTGCTGCGCAACCATGCCGCACAACTGCCGCGCCTACTCGCCTTGTGCTCGCACGAGCATGGCGGCGCTGCGACATGGCGAGGCGCTTTGCACACGCATCGGCTTCAGGCAGCGGCGCTGAACGCGTCGGTCTTGCAAGCGCAAGCCTTGTTGCTGCGCGCCGAGGCGAACGTCCGTTCCGCCATGTCCGCCTTGCAGCGTGACATAAAGAGGCACGACGACGCACGCGCCCGTGAAAGAGCGGCGCTGGCCAGCTTGAAGGACGACGACGATGCATGAACCGATCGGCGCGGCCAGCATGGCCGACGACCTCGTGCAATCGCGTCTCATCGCCCAGGCACCGCAGGCTATGTCAAAGCGCTCGGGCTCACGACACCATCGAAGCGTGCCTGACGCGCGCCAACGCGCTCAACGCCCCGCGCGCTCCAGCCGCGCGGCGACTTGCAGAATCGCTTCAATAAGCTTTTCCGCAGGCACGGGCTTCGTCATGTGCAACTGGAAGCCCGCAAGCTGCGCGCGCAAGCGGTCATCCGTCTGCGTATGTCCCGTCAATGCGATTGCAGGCATGCGCCGCTCCAGCGACACCCGCCGCGACGCTTCGAGTTCGCGCACCTGACGCAGCACTTGATAACCGTCTTCCTCGCCAAGCACGATGTCGCATAGAAACGCATTCGGCCACGCCTCGGCAGGCGTCGCTTCAAGCCAGTCGAGCGCTTCCGTTCCCGACGCGGCCAACCGCACCTGTGCACCAGCCGTTTCCAGAACGGCTTCGAGCGCTTCGCGCGCATCTTCCTGATCGTCGAGCACCATGACCGAAAGGCCGTTGAGCGCGTCGGCAACGTTCGCTTTCGGCTCGGCCAATGTCGATGCTTCGTCGGCCTCGACGACAGGCCGCAACGGCATGACGGCGACATACGCGAGATGGCCATCGACGTAATTCACCGTGAAACTGCCGCCCGTGCTGGTAAGCGCCTCTTCGAGCCGCGCCGCCTGTTCCTCGGTCAGCGGCGCGGGCTTATTGCCCGGGCCGAGCACGCACAAGCGCACCTGATTGTCTTCGCGCTCCACTCGCAGTTCGACACGCGCGCCGCGCGTTGCCGCACGAACTTCCGTGCGGCACAGATCGGCGATCACGAACTGCAGCACGCCGGGATCGCCCGTCACGCGAAGATCCGGCTCTGTCATCACCGTGAAGAGATGCACGCCGTGCTCGATGATCTCTTCATGCAGTCCATCCACCACGCCCGCGATCAGCGAGCCGAGTCCCACCGGTTGCGACGATACCTTGCGTTGCGCGTGCGCGAGTTCGCCTTGCTGCGATTGCAGCGACCACATGCGTGCATAGACGCCCGCGCGTTCGATCAAGTCAGCATGCTGCCCCTGCTCCACGATGCGCCCGTGCTCCATCACGAGAATCCAGTCTGCATTGACCACGGTCGAGAGCCGATGCGCGATCACAATCGAGGTGCGCCCTTGCGCGAGCCGGTCGAGTTCGCTCTGAATTGCGCGTTCCGAACGGGTATCGAGCGCAGAAGTGGCTTCATCGAATACGATGATGCGCGGGTCCTTCAGAATGGCGCGCGCAATTGCAATACGCTGCCGCTCGCCGCCCGACAGCCGTACACCGCGTTCGCCGACACGCGTCTCGTAGTGATCGGGCAAGCGTTCGATGAAGCCGTCGAGTTGCGCCGCGCGCGCCGCACGCACGACATCGGCACGCGTCGCCGAAGGGCGGCCATACGCGATGTTGTAGGCGATCGTATCGTTGAAAAGCACCGTATCCTGCGGCACGATACCAATGGCTTCACGCAGACTCTTCTGCGTGATCTCGCTGAGATTCTGTCCGTCGATGGTGATCACACCGGCCGTCGGCTGATAAAGCCTGAAGAGTAGTTTCATCAACGTGGACTTGCCCGACCCGCTGCCGCCCACCACCGCGAGTTTCTTGCCCGGGTGCGCGCGAAAGTCGATATCGCGCAGTATCTGCCGCGCCGGATCGTAGCCGAAATCCACGTGCTGGAACTCGATCTCGCCCGCGCTCACCACGAGCGGTTTCGCGTCCTGTTCGTCGATATCCTCGCCACGCCGTCCGCGCGCAAGCAGAATCTCGAACATGCGTTCGACGTTCACGATTGCATCGTTGGTCTCGCGAAACACGAAACCGAGCGTGTTCAGCGGCGAGCACACCTGCACGATGTACGCGTTCACCAGCACGAGATCGCCGACGCTCATCGTTCCCGAAACCACGTGTTGCGCGGCAAGCAGCATGACCGCCGCAATGCCCACCGCGATGATCGTGCTTTGCCCGACATGCAGAATGGTCAACGCGCGTTGATTCGCGGTGCGTGCATGCACCCATTGTTCGAGCACGCTCGAAAGCCGGCCGCGTTCGACCTCTTCGCTTGCGAAGAGCTTGACCGTTTCGTAGTTGAGCAGGCTATCGACGAGACGGCTGTCGGACTTTGCTTCGAGCCGATTGACCGCGCGCTGAAAGCGCATGCGATAGCGCGTGAAGATGAACGTATAGACCGCATAGCACATGAAGGTCACGCCAATCGCCAGCAAAAAAGTCGATGCATACTGGCTTACCATGATCGCTACGACGGTGCCGATTTCGATCAATGTCGGCACGATGGTGAAGATCGCCACGCCCAGCAAGAAGCCGATACCGTCCGCGCCCTTTTGCACGTCGCGCACCACGCCACCGGTTTCGCGTTGCGCATGAAAACGCGCACCCATGTTATGCAGATGCGCGAACGTACGCTCAGTGAATGACGCCACCGTGCGTTGCGTGACGATGCTGAACACCACGTCGCGTGCTTCGTTCAGCACGTCGCCGAGATAACGCATCAGCACGTAAGTGAGGATCACGAACACCGGAAACACGAGGTTCGCCGTGGGCTGGCTGAACTCGTCGATGACGTGCTTCAGCATCAGCGGCACGGACACCACAGCGAGGCGCGACGCGATCATCAACGTCACCGCGACGAGCGTCTGTACGCGAAATTTCCAGATTGCCTGCCAGAGATCGCCAGCAATGCGGTTACGCAATTGCGAGCGGCTGATTTCGCTTGATGCAGTCGACATATGCAACCATCCCGGAAGTTGAGGGAGGAAGGCGCCTTGAGAGCGGTTAAACGCGGCGCGGTCCGTCGTTCTCTTGCCGGACTTCGGGGAGATACGGCAGCAAGGAACGCGCCCGCATGAACCGGCTAAAACAGCGCGCCTTGCCCCGACATCAAAGTATCGAAGTCTTCGCGCAGGAAGGGCAGGATGCCGTCGGCAATCGGCTGTAGCTGCTTCGTCACGTAGTGTTCATAGTCGATGGCCGCATGGCGCGCTTCCACCGGCTCGGGACCGGCGAGCGTCATCACATAGCTGATCCAGCCGCCGTTCTGATATTGAAGCGGACGTCCGAGGCGCGTGTTGTGTTCGTCGGCACTGCGCGCGGCGCGTACATGCGGCGGAACGTTACGCTGATAATCGTCGAGGCTGCGGCGCAGGCGCTTGCGATAGACGAGCAGTTCGTCCTGCTCGCCGCGTCGGGTGCGTTCGACGTAATCGCGCACATAGTCCGCATAAGATTCGCCCTTGAAGATACGCATGTAAAGATCTTGCTGGAAACGTTGCGCGAGCGGCGTCCAGTCCGTGCGCACCGTTTCGAGACCTTTGAACACGATCTCCTCGCTGCCGTCCGCGCGCGCCGTGAGACCGGCGTAACGCTTCTTGCTGCCTTCTTCCGTGCCGCGAATGGTCGGCATCAAAAAGCGCCGGTAATGCGTTTCGTACTGAAGCTCCAGCGCGCTTTCGAGTCCGAAGGTCTCGCGCAAATGACATTGCCAGTATTCGTTGACATGCTCGACGAGAGCGCGGCCGATACGCGCAGCATCTGCTTCGTCGCGTGCACGGCGCAGCCACACGAAGGTGGAATCGGTGTCGCCGTAAATCACGCCATACCCGCGCGCTTCGATCAGTTCGCGTGTACGGTGCATGATTTCGTGTCCGCGCATGGTGATGGATGACGCAAGGCGCGGATCGAAGAAGCGGCAACCGCTCGAACCCAGCACGCCGTAGAACGAATTCATGATGATCTTGAGCGCTTGCGAAAGCGGCTTGTTACGTTGACGCTTCGCCGCCTCGCGACCTTCCCACACTTGCTCGACGATAGCGGGCAGGCAATGCTTCTCGCGCGCGAAACGCGCACCGCGAAAACCGGGCACGGTGGCGGCTTCATCGGTCTCGTGCATGCCTTCCGCGAGCCCGACCGGATCGATCAGAAACGTGCGGATGATCGACGGATACAGGCTCTTGTAGTCGAGCACAAGAACGGAATCGTAAAGACCGGGCCGCGAGTCCATGACGAATCCGCCGGGACTCGCTTCCTCGGGGACATCGCCGAGATTGGGTGCGACAAAGCCCAGCCGATGCATGCGCGGCATGTATAGATGCGTGAACGCCGCCACCGATCCACCACTGCGATCCGCCGCCAAACCCGTAACGGTTGCGCGTTCGAGCAGAAACGGCAGCAGTTCGGTCTTGTCGAAGACCTTGGTCACGAGTTCGCAATCGACGAGGTTGTAACGTGCGAGCGCCGGCTTGTCTTCCTGAAAGCGACGCTCGATTTCGTCCATGCGTGCATAGGGAGTGTCGATCGCCTTGCCTTCGCCGAGCAGCGACTGCGCGACATATTCGAGACTGAACGACGGAAAATTCCACGTCGCCGAACGCAAGGACTCGATGCCGTCGATCACGAGCCGCCCCGCAATCGAAACGAAGAAATGATTGCGCGTGATGCCGTGTTCGCGCCATTCCACCGTGCTGCCATCGCGGCCGAGACGTAACGGCACGCCGTAATCGTCCGCGTGTTTCTGCAGCACACGCAGATCGAACTGCACCACGTTCCAGCCGATGATCGCATCCGGATCGTGCCGCTCCATCCACTCGTTGAAGCGGCGCAGCATGTCGGCGCGGCTTGCGCAGTAGTCGAGGTCGAAGTCGACGGATGCATCGGCGCCATTCGCCGGGCCGAGCATATAGACCTGTCGCTCGCCGCAGCCTTCGAGCGCGATCGAATAGAGTTCGCCGCGAACGCTCGTTTCAATATCGAGCGAAACCAGCTTTAGGTTTGGCCGATACGAAGTTGCAGGCTTGAGTTCGCTGAAGATGTAACCGTCGCGCGCTTCGCCTTCGAAGGTCACGGGCGCGGTGATGAAGCGCTCCATGAGATAGCGCTCGGGTGGCCGAATATCCGCCTCGTAGACAACGATGCCCGCGTTTTTAAGGGTTTTTTCGAGCGCCAGCAATTGCCGATACTGTGGGCAGTACAGCCCGATTACCGGTTTTTGGCGAAAGTCCTTGAGCTGCAAATCGCGCAGTTCGGCATTGCGCACGCTCGCGACGAGCGGCTCCGCTTTCGCTCGATCTTCGGCGCGGATGAATGCAACAGGCGTCTGCGCGCCGATTCGGATTTTGCGTGGGCCGTCATCGGTGGCGAGCCAGAACTCGACCTCCGTGCCGGCCGGCGTATCGCGCCAGTGGCGCGTCAGCAAAAATCCCTGTTGTGCGGATGACAAAGCCCGTCCCTTCGAAAAGCGCATGCGGCAAGGCATGCAATCGAAGTATTTTAATGGCGAGCTAAAAAAACGAACGGCGCGATGACCATGGAGTCAGCGCGCCGGCATCGAGATGAAAATCAGCTACGAGAACCAGAAAAGTAAAAAGCGGTAGCGGCATGCTGATTGTCCACCGTCCTTCCGGACGGCCCCCGGAGGATCAGTTCAGCGCCGCTACCGCCTAAGCGGCCTGTGCGACCAGGCCAGCCCGTTGCGGCTGCAAAGCCGCTACGTTGTCGAGTACCAGTTCTTCAAGCTCGGCTGGCACTTCGTTCTTGACAGACACAGCCTCCAGCGCGGCTTCTTGAATGGCCTGTTTAGCGGCCGCCGCTTTCTTGGTCTTCCCCGCGCGTGACGGCGGCTGGCAGGCCCCGCACACCACGTTGTTCTGCAAATCATGCTTGTGTGCGACGAACTTCCCGGTGCAGCGGCAGCATTTGGTCATCTGCAGCATGCCCGCGTCGAAGAAGCGCACAAGGGTCCAGGCCCGGGTGAGATCGAGTACCGCTTCGGCGCCGCTATGGTTGCAGTGCTCGAGATATAGGCGATACCCCTTGGTCAGCGCGTCGAGATGCGAGCAGCCGGCCTCGTTCTTGAGGAACGTGTAGGTGTTGTAGAACAGCGATGCGTGGATGTTCGCGAGCCACGTCATATACCAATCGGCCGAGAACGGCAGCATGCCCTTGGGCGGCGACGCGCCCTTCACTTCGCGATACAAACGAATCATGCGATCCCGCGAGAGCGTCAGCTCGCTCTCGAGCACTTGCATGCGTGCACCGAGCTCGATCAGCGCGATGGCGCGGAACACTTCCTGGGCATCTTCAGTGAGGCTCTTCTTCAGCATGGCTCGCTCCGTCTTTACTTAAGCGAACTGTTCAGCCGGCTGGCCAGCCAGCAGGATTGCCGCGTGCGTCGGCGCAATTTCCGCGTTCTTGGCGGGCTGCGTCAAAGCCGACAGCATCGAGTGATCGTTGAAGCGAAATGCGCACAGCAGGTTGTCCGACTGGGCGAGCTTGACGACCTGAGCGAGCGTGAGGCCCGACAACAGATCGGCGAGTTCCGCCGAAAGACCGAGCCGGAACATGCCGATGGCGCGGTCCTCGCGCAACAGACGCTGCGCGAGCATGATGTACGACAAGTTGATTTCCCGGATCGATTCCAACGTTTCGCGACCGTTCATGGTTGCAACTTCCAGTAAATCCCCGATTTCCCGCCGGCTTTGTGCCGATATATTTTTTTGCCTCACCGAACTCAACTCTGCCCGGCTACGTCCATCTGATTTTGTTTCAGCGCGTTACATCTTGTAACAGACACTGTGAAACGGATTCTAAGAAGACTCTGAAGCGAACGCAAGAGCATCTCAATAATATTTTGTTGCAAACAACACTTTGCATCGGTAACTTTTTCGCGGCTAAAAAAGCGGCAATATTGACCGCGCTGTTTTTGTCATTCTTTTGGATTGAGCGCTTAATACGGACGGCTGATTTTTTGTAGGATTATCGCCGATGCCCGCAAGAACGGGGCTTCCGGCGGTTCGGTTGACACTGGTCACGAGTATTTTTGAGACGATGAGAAAGCGGTAAAAATCAGTAAAAATGCCGCGAACCCGGTTTTTACCGAATTGCGGCATAAGTGGCAATATTTACTTTTATGCAGTTACAGGTTTGCGACGCCGTTTGAGCAGCGCTCGCGACTAGTGTTGCGGCACGCCTTTACGCCAAGCGCCCCAATGTGTAACGACTTCTTGCACGAATGGGTTACCGGTCAGATACAGATTCTGAATTGCAGGTACGAAACCGCCTTGCGCGGAATAGTTCAACAGGTTGTCGGAGGCGGTTTGTCCTTCGTACGGCCGGTCGAAGTCCGAACCGGCGCGCAAAACCGCAATGCGTGACAGATCGACCCGCTTGATGCTGGCCGCGCGCTTGAGCGCCTCGTATGTCGCGTTGTCTTCCTGCTGCGTCGTGCAGTAGATGCCTTTGCCATCGGTCAGCAGGCGCGTCCAGTAGCGTGCCCTTTCGCCGATGTATTTACCCGACCACCAAGTATCGCCCGCGAGCGTGTCGCACTGGATCACGTGCGGCGGACGGTTGGCCGGCGCGTAGTTGAACTTGGCGCGCGCGACCTTGGCGTCGTCGCTGTCGGAGAGCGTGACGTTGCGCGAGATGGCATAGGCGGCATCCGTCAGCGATGCATTGAGGGCAAACACTTCGGTGCGGTAATCGAGCGGCGGCTTTTCGGTGGGCCCCTTCGTGTTGATACCGAGAAAACCGCTCGGCCAGTCGGCGGGTTTCTCGCGCGCGTCGAGTTCCCATTGAATGCCGAAATCGACCAGATATTTCGCCCACGCGGTCGAGCCGAGCGTGCCGCGCGCCGGATCGATCCCGGCAATGCCCGCGACCAGAAAGTACGTGCGGCGCAAATCGAAGCGCTCCGAGAACGCGAGCGCCATCATCGATGCGGCCGCGTTCGTGTGTCCCATGCCGGTTGTCATCACACAGACATCGTCGCGGTTGCAATGGACTTCGGGATAGTCCGGCGAGAGCCCCGGCACTTTGATGGCCTGCCATGGCCCGAGCTTGTCGAGCCACACCTGGCCTTCCGGACCGAACATGCTGACGATCATCACCTTGACCTGACGGCCACCGCCGCCACCGCCGCCGTAGCGGTCATCGCTGTCGTGATCGTCGAATTGTTGGGCGAAGGCGCATCCCGTTGCGGCCGTGAGGCTTGCGAGTCCTAACGCAAACAGGCCCTTGCGGACAGTCTTGCTTAACGCGCGTGAAGAAGAACGTGAGGGGAAGCGTGAAGCGGATTTTGAACGTGACCGGGCGGCAATGTTCATGGGGGGGCGTGCTCCTCGATAAGGTTCGAACTTCGAAGAAAGCCGCGCCCTGTTGCCATTCGTTTTGAGGGGCGCGGCCGGCCCGACCGATTATAGAAGCGTCAATAACAAAACAAGCCCCGCGCCAACCCTTAAAACGCTCAAGCCTGCGATGTCCGCGGCGGCGGCGCACTGGACGCCGTGCCCTGTCCGGCAGCCGCCTCGCCCGTCGGATGCTGCGCCGCCTTCGACGGTTCGCCGCGCTGATCGGCGGGGGCGTCACCATCGACGTCGGCTGGAAGCGCCAGATCGTGCGCCGCGTCCTGCGTGCCGTTGACGATCACGAAGTTACGCTGCGGATTGGCGATCTCGATCCCACGCGCCGTGAACTCGTTGAGAATGCGCCGGTTGAACTCGCGTTGCACCGGCCAGCGCGTGCTGTCGCGGCACTGAATCTGACCGGCGAGCGTGACGGTGGAACCATCGACGGCATCGACGCCCCAGAAGCTGAAGTCGGAGAGAATGCCGTCTTTGAAGGCGTCGTCTTCACGTAGCGCGGTGCCGATTTCCTTGAGCGTCGAAATGGCCAGATCCACGTCCTGACCGAGCGCGACCGACACGCGCACCGCCGCGTTGCCAATGCCGCGATTCGTATTGTTGACCGTGGATACCGAACTGAACGGCACCGTGAACAGCGAGCCGTCGCCGCCTCGCAAACGCACCGTGCGAATAGACAGATATTCGACCGTGCCCGAGACGCCCGCGACCGTCACCCAGTCGCCCACTTGCATGGCGTTTTCCATCAAAAGGAAGATGCCGGTGATGAAATCCTGCACGAGCTTTTGCGAGCCGAAGCCGAGCGCCACGCCGAAAATGCTCGCGCTCGCCAGAAGCGGCGCGGTGTTGACGCCGATTTCCGAGAGACCGGTGAGCACGACGACCATGGCGATGACGATGAAAAGCGCGGAGCGCATCATCGGTAAAAGCGTGCGCAGGCGTGCGGCGCGCACGCGGTCGCCACTCGCGTTCCATTGATCGAGACGCTGCTCGACCATTACGTTGGCCGTCTCCCACACGATGACCGCGAACACCGCCGCGACCGCGATGGTCACGAGCGCGGATGCCAGCCGGTTGCCAATGCCGCCCGATGTGAAGAACTGCACGATATGCACGCCCCACACTTCGAGCAGCGCCACGACCGTCACCACGGCGATGATCGTCTGCACGGCGCGGCGCAAGAGCGGGTAATAGCGATAAGCATGACGATGCGCGATGGACTTCGCCGCGAAGTCGTCGTCATCGTTTTCGTGGAACACGCGGCCGAGCGCACCGAACGCGACGATTGCCGCGACGCGCGCGCCGACCAGCACGAGAATGGACACGCCGCCGAGATGGAACAGCGTGCGATAGCCGTTCTGCACGTCCAGCGCCCAGACGAACCACAGCGCGAGCACGAAGAAGATGGCGACGGCGGCCCAGATATCGGCGATCCAGCCACCGAACAGCGCGGTCGATTTATGACTGCGCATGCGTTCGCGGATACGCTCCGCCACGGGCTTGCGACAGTCGAAAATGGTGTAGGCGAGCATCAGATGGATGTCGAGCGTGACGATCTTCAGAATGGCGATGCGCGCCGCTTCCGACAGTCCGAGCGGCTCCGCGCCGTTGGCCAGCGCGATGCCGATACCCGCGATGATCACCATGCTGCGCAGCTTGCGATACGTGTAGAGCGCGTACTGATCGCGCATCTGCAAAAGCCGCAAGCCGGTGGCATGCGGCGCCAGCAGAAAGCCGCTCACGAGCATGATGATGCGGCAGACGAGGTAGGCATCGATAAACTCGCTCGCGACATGCGATTCGATCGAGTTGTCGTCGATAAAGATGGACACCAGAAGCGTCGCCACGCCGATGAACACGCCAAGCGGAATGAACTTGAAGAGCAGATACAAAAGCGCATTGGGCAGACGCTGCAACAGGGTCCAGTGACGTGCCGCGTGCCGCTGGCCGCGCGCCGTTTCCACCTTGCGCTCGGCTGCATGCTGCGCGGCTTCGTCGCCGGTGCGCTCGGCGAAGTGCTCGGCGCGTTCCGCCGCATGTTCGTTCTGCACGAGTTCGGGATCGGTGACCTCGGCATCGGCGACACCGCGCGCGGCGATCTTCGCACGCGATTTACGCAGCAGACGGCCGCCGACGATTTCAAGCAAAAACGCGGGCACGAGACACACGAGCACGATCCAGAGCACGTGACCGAACTGCGCGCGCGATTCCGGCGTCGCCATGCGTTGGCTCCACCAATGCACCACGGAACGAATGTTCAGCAACTCGGCCAGCGTATGCCGCATCTCGGTTGCGAACTGAACGACCCAGTTGCCCGCCTGATGCGATAGCTGCGAGGCAAGCCCGTTCGCCGTCAGCGATTTCGCAAGCACGCCCGACGCGCCCGAAGCAGGCGCAGCCGTTTCCGCGCCGCTCGCCGCCGTGGCGCTCGCGGCCGTCGGTGCGGCAAGCGCGCCGGCCGCCGCCACTGCGCGCAAGGTATCGGCGACCTGTGCGCGGCGTTGCGGATCGTTGAGCACCGCAAGGGCATCGCGGGCCTGTTGCGGCGTGAGCGCGACCGCGGGTTGCGACGCGCCTTGCGCCGAACCGGCGGCAATGGCGGACGCCGAAAGAAGCGAGCCGAGACTCGTGAAGGCGAGCAGACAGACTAAGAGTATGAGTTTGCGCATGGGTCGAATGAAAATCACGAAATTGCTGGGACTCGATGCGGACGACGCGCACGCCCTATCCTAACGCGATGCCCCGGTCCAACGCAGTAACGGCATGGCCGGGTCTCGACGCGGGGCCGGAATGAAGTCTGCTGATATGCAGACATTGAAACGACGCGAATTGAAATGAACGCGAGACTCAATGATTCTGGAGACAGGCTCCCGCAAGCTCGCCGCGACGATAATCCGGACCGTCGCTCCAACTGGCTCACGCGTCCTGCAATGAAATTGACCGTGCTCTGGGTAGCACTTGCCGCGCCTGCCCTGCCGTTTGCAGCGCAAAGTCCGCTCATGCGGGGTGGACGAGCGGCGTCGGCGGCTTCAGCGGAAATGCCGGACGATGCATCGTCCTTGCCGGAAATGGGCGTGACGCAAGTGCCCGCGCGCGGCAATACGCAAGTTCCGGACACGCCTGTCACACCGAGGCCGCACAACGCGCGACCGCCGGCTCACTTGCCGTGAGCCGGACGACGGACGACAGGTTTCAAGCCGCGGCGGCGGGCTTGCTGGCTTCGCGCGGCACGTCCGGTTCGAAGAACACCCAGCGCACCTGCGGAAAGGCTTGCTGCAAATCTTCCTCGACGATGTTGATTGCATCGATCATCGCGCGGCCGCTGGCATAGTCGATCATCTCGGCTTGCACGGCGACAACGACATCCTTGCCCCACTGCAGTGTGATCAAACTGATGATGCGCGTAATCTCGGGCCGCGCGCGCAAATGCGCTTCGATGGCTTTGCGCACTTCGGGACTGGCCGATTCACCGACGATCATCGACTTCACTTCGCGCGCAACGAGAAACGCAATCAGCATCAGCAACACGCCCACGCCGACCGAGCCCGCCGCGTCCCATGCGGGGTTGCCGGTGATCATCGTCATGAGCACGGCAGCGAACGCGATGGCGAGACCCGCGAGCGCGGCCACATCCTCGCCTGCGACAACCAGCAACTCCGACTCGCGCGTCTCGCGGAACCAGCGCCACATGGTCTTGTTGCCCGCCGTCTTGCGAATCTCGCGCACCGCGCCCGCCAGTGAAAACGCTTCGAGCACGACCGAGATGCCGAGAATGACAAGCGCGACGATCGGGTTCGTTAGCGGCTCATGATGCATCAAACGATGCGTGCCTTCATACACCGAAAACGCGCCGCCGACGAAGAACAGCAACAGCGCCACGATCAGCGCATAGAAGTAAATCTCGCGCCCCGAGCCGAGCGGATGCAGCGCGTTGGCTGGCGCCTGCGCGCGCTTGAGCCCGAGGAGCAGCAGCAGCTGATTGCCGCAATCGGCCGTGGAGTGGATGGCTTCGGCGAACATGGAGCCTGAGCCAGTGAAAGCAGCCGCGCCGAACTTGCATACGGCGATGCCGAAGTTGGCGGCGAGCGCATAGAGAATCGCTTTCGGAGATTCTTCCTTCATGTGCGAGTGATGTCCCGGTGGATGGTAAGAGCTGGGTTACGCGGATGCGTCTCAGGCCACTTCGATACGGCCCGCGCCGTCCACCATCTCGCCGATCACGGCGGCGTCGGAGAAGCCATCCGCGCGGAAGATCGCGAGCACGTCGTTCACGGCTTCAGGCGCGCACGAAACGAGCAGACCGCCCGAAGTCTGCGGATCGGTAAGCAAGTTGCGAGCCTCGTCCTGAGGCGCGTCGAGGGATGCGGCAAGCGATACATCGGCGCCATACGCGTTCCAGTTGCGTCCCGACGCGCCGGTGTAAATGCCCGCGCGCACGAACTCGCGCACCTGTGGCAACCACGGCAGCCTTGCATAGTCGATACGTGCGGTAAGTTGCGCGCCGCGTGCGAGTTCGAGCGCGTGGCCGAGCAGGCCGAAGCCCGTCACGTCGGTGAGTGCATGCACGCCATCGAGCAGAGCGAGTTCCGCGCCGGGGCGATTGAGCTTGGTCGTCGCGGCGATCATCGCGGCGTAGCCCGTGGCATCGAGTTGATCTTTCTTCAATGCGGCCGACAGTATGCCGACGCCGAGCGGCTTGCCGAGCACGAGCACGTCGCCCGCGCGCGCTGCCGCGTTGCGCTTGACGCGCGACGGATGCACGATACCGAGCGCGGCGAGCCCGTAGATAGGCTCGACGGAATCGATTGAATGCCCGCCCGCGACGGGAATGCCCGCCTCGGCGCACACCGACTCGCCGCCCTTCAGCACTTGCGCGATCACGTCATGCGGCAACACGTTGATCGGCATGCCGACGAGTGCGAGCGCAAGAATTGGCTTGCCGCCCATGGCATAGACATCCGAGAGCGCATTGGTCGCGGCGATGCGGCCGAAGTCGAACGGATCGTCGACGATCGGCATGAAGAAGTCGGTCGTCGCAACGATAGCCTGTTCGTCGTTGAGCTTGTAGACGGCGGCATCGTCGGCGGTGTCGTTGCCGACGAGGAGATTGGGGAACGCGGGCAGTGGCGTGCTGCGCTTGAGCAGGTCGGCGAGCACGCCGGGTGCGATTTTGCAGCCGCAGCCGCCGCCGTGGGAGAGGCTGGTCAGGCGGGGTGATGCGCTGGAATGGGCGGTCATCTTGGGTTCATCCGGTAAGTGCGATCGATGCGGCATTATCGCCGCTCGGGAACAAACGCGCGCTCAGGCAGTACGTTTGAATAGCCCCGGATACGCTGTAACGAGCCCGTTCTCATCGACATCGATCTCGGCCGTAAAGCCCGTATCGAGCCCTTCGTAGCGATAGCGGCGCCCATCTTCCAGGCACGTATAAGCCTGCTCGACCGCGCTGACAGTCAACGCCGGCACATTCACATAAGCGACGCGAATCACGCGCCGCTCACCGCGTTGCAGCTTCAACCGGCGAATGGGCAGCGTGTTCGTGAAAGGCGTCGCGCTCAGGTCGACGTCGATACAACCGCGGAGTTCATCGCGTGCGGAGCCGTCGGCGTCGATCCATGCGTGTTCGTCTCCGTCGTCTCCATCTGACCGATGCAGATCGAGCGTCGCACCGCCCGGGAGCTTCGCGGCAAGCCGCGTGACCTGCCAGCGCGCATCGCACTCTATGCGATAGACGAGGCCGAACGCGCCCGCCTCGCTTTCGCCAGCGACCACGCTCTCGATCACGATCGGCGACGCTTCATCGTCCAGTACGAGATGTTCCAGTCCTGTGCCGTCCGCTTGCGACCATCTCACTGTTTTCATCGCGCGCCTCGTTGTGAGTTCGAAAGCGCAGCATACAACGCAGCCCAAACGCCATCGATCCACCTTCGACACGCGCCGCACGCTCGACGCGCCGAAACATCACACAGTATACTTCGCGAAATCTCAAAAAGACGCGCCCGATCCGTGCCGACGTTGGCGATGTCGCCCGAGCCCACGTGACAGGCGCCAGCGTATTGCCGTTCATCGCGCAGGCTCGTCTTTGTCCGCCTCTTCGCTCTCGCCGCTCATGACTCATCGCATGAAAACTGCCTTCGTTCCCGCCTTGTTCGCATTGCTCTTGTCCGCGTCGATGGTTCAGATCGCGCAGGCCCAAGAGGCGCCCGATAACGTGACGGAAGACTATTCGTATCTGTCGCGGCTGCATGTGCCGGAGAGCGTCGCGCAATGCGTCGCGGCCTTCGACCGCTGGGTTGCGGACGCGCCGAAGTACGACGCGCTCATCGTGCCCGACCGCCGCGTGTTGTCCGCCAGAATCGACAGCGAAACGCCCGTGTTTAGCGTGGGCAATCCGATTCCAGTCGATCAGGTCATCGTGATGCGCGCGTTCGCCAAGGCGCGCGGCAAGACGAAATGGACGCGCGTGGACAGCCGATGCGGCGTGCGCGACGGGCACGTCGTGGGCGTATCGCTTACGCCGAACATAAAGCCGACCATCGTGCGTTGATTGGCGACGGTGCAGACTAGCCTCGCGCGGCGCGTTTGCCCACGTTCTTTCCGCCCAGCCATTTGACGACCTGCGGCCCGAAACTGCGCGGCGCCTTTGCATTCACCCGGCCTGCGAGATCGGACAGCTTGTCCGCGGCCAGCGCTTCGCGCATGCGCTTCTCCGCGTTCTTCATGACGGCGTGAACGGCGCACACGCCGCTCGTCGACCACGGCGGCGCTTCTTCGCCAAACACCGCGCAACGCGCGCGAATCTCGCGACATTCGAAGAGCGGCTTGTCGCCATCGATGGCATGCACGACATCCAGTACGCTGATCTCTCGCGATGGCCGCGCCAGCGAGAAACCACCGCGCGCGCCTTCGGTCGCGGTGACGAGCCCCGCCTTGTGCAGCTTCGTGAACAGCTTCGCCACGAACTCCGCCGGCACGCCTTGCAGTTCCGCCAGATCGCGCACGCTAGCGCCGCTCACACCGTGCGGCGGCTCCGCGAGATAGAGCATGCAGTGCAGCGCGTACTCCACGCCCGTGCTGATATGCGCCATGTGTCACTCCGATAAGCGTGATCGTAGTTCAGGATAGTGCCACGCTCGCAGGCCGACAGCGGCAATCTCAAATTAATAAGCGTGCTTCCAAATATTTCAAGCTTCACCTTTGCTTACAAACGAACACGGCTTGTCATTTTACGAACCGCTAAATTGTTCTCATGGACTCACCAAGGAGAAATCCATGAAGAAGCTGGCGATACTTGTAGCACTGGGCGTGGCGCTCGCGGGCTCACTCTCGGGCTGCATCATCCTGCCGGACGGTGGCGGTTACCACCATCATCACGATTACTACCGCTAGAACACCGGCATGACAAAAATCCATAACTACTACCACCGCGCTCGTAGTTACGAAGCGAGCCAACGGAAGACCACGAATACCGAAGGAGCAAATCATGTTGAACAAGACTAAGAAGAGCCTCTTGATCGCGTCCCTTGCAGCGTCGCTTGGCATGGGCATGATGAACGTTGCATCGGCGGACGATCATCGTCCGCATCATGTGGTGAAGGTCGGCTGGCATGGCGAGCGCTACTGGGACGGTCATCGCTACTGGGCGCGTAACGAGTGGGAACGTCACCATCGTCCGCATCACGAAGAGCCGCATCGTTATTGATCGGCTTTAAAGAAAAAGCCGCAGCGACTCGAAGCGCTGCGGCTTTTTTTGCCTGGCGAGCCTGAGCCTCACCAGTCCTTGGGGTTGCCGCCCAGTTCCTTGCAGGTGTCGTAGGCAATCGCTTGCAGCTTGGCCTCCCCGATCTGCCCCGAGAGCGCATAACCCACGCTGTCCGCGGCCCAGTAATACGTCCTGCGCGGGCCGTCGCGCAGCATCCGGATTTGAGCGTCGTTGCGTCGTACCGTCGCCATGTAAAGCGTGAGACGTTCGCCCGCTGCGTTCTGATACATGAACTGCGCGGCCGGCCCGTCTTCACCGGGCAAGAGCCTGCCCCCCACGAGCTGAAAGCCATACTCGACGAGCGATGGAATCGTCAACGTTCGATTCAACCGCTTCGACAGCCAATTGACGAGATGGTCCTGCTGCGACGCCGCCACTTCCACCGCGTGACGTTGCTCCGGCGCATACACCGCATAGGCAATGTCCGCGCGTTCCGCGAAGCGCGCACGCGGCTCGCCGAACGAAGGCAGCAGCATGTGCATCAAGAATCCACACGCGACGCCCACCACGAGAAAGCACGCGGCCAGGAGAAAGCGCTCGCGCTTTCGCGCACGCATGACGACGATCTGCGGCTCGGCCTGCTCCGCCGCGAAGAGCGCGCGCAACGCATTGTCCTGCGCGCGATAGTCGGTCGCAGTCGCCTGCAGCGCGGGGTCATCGGCCAGGCGCGCTTCGACGGCCTTGCGCTCATCGCCGTGAAGCTCGTCGTCGAGCCAGGCAGAGAGCGCCTGAAGGTCGCGATCCGGCGGTCGTTCGTCGTGGGTCATGTCCGGCTCACCACTTTCAGCGACGACGCACGGCGCCCCGGTTCCTCGCCAAGCAGAACGCGCATGTGTTCTCGCGCCCGCGAGAGGCGCGACATCACGGTTCCGGCTGGCACGTTCAAGACCACGGAGGCCTCCTGGTAACTCATTTCCTCGACACACACGAGCAACATGACTTCGCGCTGTTCGACCGGCAGGCAGTAAAGCGCGCGTTGCACGTCGCGCAGCACGAGTCCGTCCACTTCGCCACGCGGCGCGGCCATCTGCCGCCACGGCGCGGTTTCATCGTCGACGGCAATGTCGCGCCGTCCGCGCAACTGGTCGATATACAGGTTGCGCATGATCGTGAACAGCCACGCGCGCAGATTGGTCCCCGCGCGAAACGACCGCATGCGATTCAACGCACGCTCGGTCGCGTCTTGCACGAGATCGTCGGCCCAGGCGCGGTCGCCCGTCAACGCGCGCGCATAGCGGCGCAATTGCGGAAGATGCGCGAGGAGATCGCTCTCGAAACTCACGGCCGTAGATCCGGACGATTCGGCATCAGTAGCTGCCCTTCATGACCGGATCGGCGGCGCCGGCTCCCGCATTACCCGAAGCACCCGCCGTGCCGCTCGCGCAGCCGCTCGACGCCAGCGCGCAGACGAGCGCAGCCAGGAGCAACGCTGCTCCGGACAGTCGTTTCATGTTCGTGTCCCGTCAGAAAGAAGACTCGCGGGCTCGCCGGTTTATTCCCGCGAGCCCGCTCGCAGAAAAGCTTACGGCTTTACGACGTGCCAGACATCCTTGAAGTTGTCGCCGTTTTTATCGCCGGGCTTGGTGTCCTTGGCAAAGCGGTATACGCGCTTGCCGTCGTACGCCCATTGCTTGCCGCCGTCGGCGGTTTCGGTGGTCCACTTGCCGCTCGGCTGATCCGAGGCGCCCGCCATCGCGGCGGGCCACGCCTGCGCGCAGCCGCCGGAGCAGGCGCTCGCGCCGCCCTTGGTGTCTTTGTCGAAGGTGTAGAGCGTCATGCCGTTGTCATCGACGAACATGCCGTTCGATTCTTTCGGCGCCGCGGCGAACGCGGGCGATGCCAGACACGCCGCCGCAACCGCGGCCGTGACGATCGTGAGGATGCGCTTCTTCATTTCATCTTCCTTATTGGAGAAGTATCCGTAGAACGTTCGGCAGCGCTGCGCTATTCCGCGGACGATGAAATAAACCGATGCGGCAGCGCCGTCGCATCGCCATGCGGCAAGCTTTGTTCGACCGTGCGGCGCGCTTGGCTTCGTTCAGGCGCCGGTTGCGGCGGCATCGCGCCAGCGCCGCGTGTCGCGCAGCGGCGGCGCGCCGAAAAGGCGGCTGTACTCGCGGCTGAACTGCGACGCGCTTTCGTAACCGACGCGATGCGCGGCCGTCGCGGCATCGGCGATATCGAGCAGCATCAGACGCCGCGCTTCCTGCAGGCGCAACTGCTTCTGATACTGCAGCGGACTCATCGCCGTCACGGCCTTGAAATGATGATGCAGCGAAGACACGCTCATATGCACGTCCCGCGCGATATCTTCGACGCGCAAAGGTTGATCGAAGTTCTGACGCAGCAGAAGAATGGCCTTCGCGATGCGCTGCGTCTGGCTGTCCTGCAAGGCGATCTGGCGCAGCCGCGCGCCGGAACCGTTCATCAGCAGCCGATACAGAATCTCGCGCTTCACCAGCGGCGCGAGAATCGGCACGTCGTCCGGCGTGTCGATGAGGCGCAAGAGGCGCAGCACCGCGTCGAGCATGGAATTGCCGAGTCGATTCACATACACGCCGCGCGTGGCGTCCGACTGTGTGACGGGCGGCAGATGCTGGTCCTGAATCAGCGACGTGATCTCTTCGACATCGAGATCGAGCCGCATGCCGAGATAGGGCTCCGTTTCGCTTGCCACCGTCACTTGCCCGATCACCGGCAGATCCACCGACGAGACGAGGTAATGCATGGGGTCGTAGACGTAGACGTCGTCGCCAACCATGATGCGCTTCGTGCCTTGCGCGATCAGCGCGAGCGCGGGCGTTTGAATACCCGGCTTCGGCCCGCCCGGATTCATGATGCGGTGCACGAAGACGCCTGGCACGCAGGTTTCGATGGAACCCTCGCAGCCCGCCGTCAAGCGGTCGAGTAGCGAGACGAGTTCGAGACGCGCCTGATCCAGCGCGGGATCGAGCATCTGATTGTTATTGCGCATCTCTCTGGGATGCTCATGCGGATCTTTGTCGGCGAGGCCGGGTGTGTCGTTCAGCGCCATGATTTTCCGAGGAATTTAGCGTTCGAAGGAGTCTCGTTAGCTTACTCGCGCGGGCGCGGTTGTGCTTAGGGTCGCGCGCCCGCTTTGCAGGAATTGGCAAGGATTCGACAGGATCAGGCTATGACACGCAAGAGGCGCGGGAAGATACTGCATTGCCGGCGCGACGCGTCGACCGGTCGAAACATCGACACTTCGCGCCTTCCGATCACCGCATCGTTACTCTGGAGCCTTCCATGCGCTACAGGAAATTCGGCAATACCGGCCTATTCGTCTCCGAACTGTGCCTCGGCACCATGACCTTCGGCGGAGGCGGCGGCGGCATCTGGGACAACATCGGTCAGCTTCAGCAGGCGGACGCCGACAAGCTCGTCGGCCGCTCGCTCGACGCGGGCATCAATTTCATCGATACCGCCGATGTCTATGCCGACGGCCAGTCCGAGATCATCACGGGCCAGGCGTTGAAGAACCTCAAGGTGCCGCGCGAGAACGTGGTCGTCGCGACCAAGATTCTGGGCGAGGCGGGAACCAAGAGCGTGAATTCGCGCGGCGCGTCGCGCTTTCATATCATCGATGGCGTGAAGGCGAGTCTCAAGCGCCTGCAACTCGATCACGTCGATCTGTATCAGATTCACGGATTCGATCCCGCCACGCCAATCGAGGAAACACTGCGCGCGCTCGACAATCTGGTGCAGCACGGCCACGTGCGCTACATCGGCGTGTCGAACTGGGCCGCGTGGCAGATTGCCAAGGCGCTTGGCATTTCGGAGCGTTTGGGCCTGGCGCGTTTCGAGTCGTTGCAGGCGTATTACACGATCGCCGGGCGCGACCTGGAGCGCGAACTCGTCCCGTTGCTGCAAAGCGAAAACGTCGGCTTGATGGTGTGGAGTCCGCTCGCGGGTGGCCTCTTGTCGGGCAAATACACGCGCGAAGGCGGCAAGGAAGAAGGCGGCCGCCGCACGAAGTTCGATTTTCCGCCCGTGAACGTGGACCGCGCGTATGACTGTATCGACGTTATGCGTCGTGTCGCCGAAGCCAAGGGCGTTTCGGTGGCGCAGATCGCGCTTGCATGGTTGTTGCACCAGAAGGTGGTGACGAGCGTGATCGTCGGGGCGAAACGTATCGAGCAACTCGATGACAACATCGCGGCGACCAAGGTAACGCTCAACGCCGACGAGCTCGCCGCGCTCGACGAAGTGAGCCAGCTTCCCGCCGAATATCCCGGCTGGATGCTGACGCGGCAGGGCGAGTATCGTCGCAAGCAGTTGAGCGAGTGACGCGCGGCTTCAAATGATCGGCTTGCCGCCCGTCACCGCGACGGTGGCGCCCGAAATGTAGCTCGCCTCGTCCGAGGCGAGCAGCACGTAAGCGGCGGCCAGTTCGGCAGGCTGGCCGGCGCGTTTCAAGGGCACTTGCGAGCCGAAATTCTTGACCTTCTCGACGGGCATCGTCGAAGGAATCAATGGCGTCCAGATCGGTCCCGGCGCCACGCAATTTGCGCGAATACCGCGCTCGGCCAGCAATTGCGCGAGGCCGCCCGTGAAGTTCTGGATCGCCCCCTTCGTACTCGCATACGCAATCAAACCGGGATTCGGCGCGTCCGCATTCACCGACGTCGTGTTGATGATCGCCGCGCCCTCCTTCAGATGCGGTAGCGCCGCCTTGGTAATGCGAAACATTGCGCCGATGTTGGTCGAGTAGGTCTTGTCCCACTCGTCGTCGCTGATGTCTTCGAGGCCGTCGTAGGTCATCTGGTAAGCGGCGTTGTTCACCAGCACTTCGAGATGGCCGAACGCCTCCACCGTCTTCGCGACGAGTTCGCGGCAATGCGCGCGGTCGGTGATGTCGCCGGGCAATAGCAGCGCCTTTTGTCCCGCTTCTTCCACCCAGCGGGCCGTCTCCTTGGCGTCGTCGTGTTCGTCGAGATAAGAGATCGCCACGTCTGCGCCTTCGCGCGCGAATGCAATCGCCACCGCCCGCCCGATGCCGCTATCGCCGCCTGTGATGAGCGCAGTCTTGCCGGCAAGTTTGCCGCTACCTTTGTAACTCTCCTCGCCGTGGTCGGGCTGCGGATCGAGCGGCTTGGTTAATCCGGGACGGCGTTCTTGCTGCTGTTCAGGAAACGGCGGCTTGGGGTAATTCTTCGCGCTCATCTGTTCTCTCCATTCGATTGCGTGCTCGGGATTTACCCTGAGTCAGCAAGGGATGGACCCGTGATCGCGGCATTTTCGGGCCTTTATCTCGAAATGGGATAGGCGCTATGCTCCGTATCGCGTTGCGACATACCGACGCTGCAACGAGACTGTACGCACAACATTTCGACGCAATCACGGAGACATCATGCGTACTCAAGTCGGCATCGTCGGTGCGGGCCCGGCCGGGCTTCTGCTTTCCCATCTTCTGCATTTGCGCGGCATCGAGTCGGTCGTACTCGAAGCGCGCGGTCAGCAGGACATCGAATCGACCATTCGTGCGGGCGTCCTCGAACAAGGCACGATGGATTTGCTCAATCAGGCGGGAGTCGGCGCGCGCATGCAGGCCGAAGGCGCGTTGCATCACGGTTTCGAACTGGCGTTCGAGGGACAACGGCGCCGTATCGCCTTGACAGAACTGACGGGCCATTCGATCACGGTCTACGCGCAGCATGAAGTCATCAAGGATTTGGTCGCGGCGCGCCTTGCGGCGAACGGCGCGCTCAAGTTCAACGTGTCGAACGTGAGCTTGCACGATTTCGCGAAGAACAGCGACGGCAAGCCGCGCATCGAGTACACGCATGAAGGGCGCGCCGAAACGCTGGAGTGCGATTTCATCATCGGCTGCGATGGCTCGCAGGGCGTCTCGCGCCCGTGCATTCCGGAAGCGGTGCGGCAGGACTATCAGCGGGTGTATCCGTTCGGCTGGTTCGGCATTCTGGTCGAAGCGCCGCCTTCGTCCGACGAACTCATCTACGCGCGCCACGACCGCGGCTTCGCGCTCATCAGCACGCGCTCGCCCGGCGTGCAGCGCATGTATTTCCAGTGCGATCCGAAAGAGTCCGTCGATGCCTGGTCCGACGACCGCATCTGGGCCGAACTGCACGCACGCGTCGATACCCACGATGGCTGGCAGATCACGGAAGGGAAGATTTTTCAGAAGAACATTGTCGGCATGCGCAGCTTCGTATCCACGCCGATGCAGTCAGGCAAGCTCTTCCTCGCCGGCGACGCGGCGCATATCGTGCCGCCGACGGGCGCGAAGGGCTTGAATCTCGCGGTGTCGGACGTGCGGGTGCTCAATGCCGCCCTCGTCGATTTCTATAAGGAAGGCAAAAGCGACAAGCTCGCGCAATATACCGAGACCGCGCTCAAGCGCGTGTGGCGCGCGGAGCATTTCTCGTGGTGGATGACGCGCATGCTGCACAAGCTCGACGATACGTCGCCCTTCGAGCAACGCCTGCAGGTCGCGGAACTGGAGCATGTGACGACTTCGCATGCGGCGGCGACGGCGCTTGCCGAAAACTACGTGGGCAGCGTGGCGGTTTGATTTCCGCGCGTTAAGTTCGAGCGGATGGACGGCGCAGCTTGCGAGGTCATTTCCCGAAACCTTGCAAGCACGCGGCAACTCGGCTCACGCGCGCAACGCTTCCCACGCGTTGCGCGTTCCTTCACTCAAAGCACCGCGACGACCCGCGCATCCCCTTCCACGGATGGCACCACTTGGCCGCCCACGCGCCGGAACGTGATCGTCACGTTCTTGTCGCCGAGACGCAGATCGCCGATCTCCAGCCAGTCGATGCCCTCCGGCAACTGCGGCCGGTCGATGCGTATCTCGTCGTTGACCGCGTCCATCGTCACGCCGAGACACGCTTCGAGGACCATGAACGGCGCGCCCGCTGCCCACGCCTGCGGCAGACACGCCACCGGATAAGCGATCGGCCGTTCGCCGCGCTGACGCGTGAAGCCGCAAAACAACTCGGGCAAACGCATGTCGAACGTGACGGCCGCCTCGAACAAAGCCTGCAGCAGACCGACCGCCGCGCCGCGCTCGCCGTAACGCGCAAGGCCACGCGCGCATAACGCCGTATCGTGCGGCCAGACCGAGCCGTTGTGGTACGACATCGGATTGAAACGCGGCTGCCCGGCGGCGAGCGTACGCACGCCCCAGCCGGTGTGGAACAAGGTGGATTCGAGCTGACGCGCGACCTTCTCGCCGCGCTCGCGCTCGACCAGATCGAACGCGAGCAGATGCCCCGCATTCGATGACAACACCCTGCACAAGTCGCCACGCCCGTCGAGCGCTATGCCGTAGAAGTCCATCTCCGGCATCCAGTACATTGCTTCCACGCGCTCGCGGATATGGCGCGCGCGCCGCTCGAACTCGTCCGCACGTTCGTGTTCGCCGCGTTCGCGACCAAGCCGCGCCATCGTCGAGAATGCCGTCGATGCGTATGCCTGCACTTCCACCAGCGCAATCGGTCCGATGGGAAATTTACCGTCCGCATGGAACACGGAGTCCTGACTATCTTTCCAGCCCTGGTTGGCGAGTCCATGCTCGGACGCGCGCTGATAGTCGAGCAAGCCGTGCGGATTCTTGTCGCAATGACGCGCGACCCAGTCCGCCGCGAGTTGCAACGCGGGCCAGATTTCGTCGATGAGCGCCTGATCGCCGGTGCGTTCCGCATATGCGCCCGCGAGCACGATGAAAAGCGGCGTGCTGTCGACGCCACCGTAATAAAGCGCGAATGGCACCTCGCCGGTCGCGGCCATCTCGCTCTTGCGCGTCTCGTGCATAATCTTGCCGATTTCCGCGTCGCGGAACGCCGAGTCCTCGCGCGCCTGATGAGCCGCGAGAAAGCGCAGCACGCCGCGCGCGAGCGTGGGATGCAGCCACAGCATTTGCAACGACGTGATGATCGCGTCACGCCCGAACGCGGTGGAGAACCACGGGATGCCCGCATACGGATACGGGCCGGTTTCGAGATCGGTGGTGAGAAGCCCGAGGTCGGCCAGCGACCGGTCGATCCATTCGCTGAAGAGCGGATTGCTCGAACGCACGCGCGCACTGGCGCGACGCCGGTCTCGCATACGCCGATGCGCCTCGACGAGCGCTTCGCGGATAGCCGGACGGCCCGATTCGGGCGCACACTCGGCGGCTTCGGCGGCGTTGCGCTTGCTCTCTTCGCTGGCGTCGCTGAGCGCGTGTGTCACGGCCGTGACGGAGAGATAGACCGAAATCGCCGTCTCCGATTCGATACGCAGCGCGTAATCGGCGCGCGTCGGCGAGAGCACGTCCGGCGCGGGCGTGAACTGGATGCGCGCGGTGCGTTCCACTTCGTCCAGGCCGATATAGCGCAACACCACCTCGCCATTCTCGACAATGGGCGGCCGCAAAGTGCCGCGCTTCTGGCGCTTCGAGCCACGCACCTCGAACATATCGAGAAAGTCCGCGGCGAACGAAATGGAGATCGGCACCGTGGATGGCTCGGTGCCGTAGTTCGTCAGCACGATGCTTTCGTGCAAAACGTGCCCGGAAAGCACACGTTTGCGCTCGACGTGGATCACGCCCTCCGGCGTCTGGGCTCCGCCGATGGGCGGCAGCGGCCGGTTGGTCAAGTGCGCGGTGAAGACAGCGTTATCGCTCGATACGCTGCCTGAAAGCAGCGACGGCGCGCGTCCACCGAACGTGAGCACCAATTGCGAGAGCACACGGGTATCGTTGACGAACAGGCCGTCGTCGCCGCCGCGGATATCGCCGTTGGCGTCGTAGACGGCGAACGTGTTGCCCGATTTCAGGACGAACTGGCGCTCGCTCGGAATGTTGACGTTCTCGGTCGGAATGAAGGCATCGTCCGCGCCGGGCATAGTCGCTTGCGCCTGTTGCTGCTGCTGTTGCGTCTGGTCCTGCGTCTGATCCTTTGTGTCCATTGCGCCTTCCTGAACTGAAAGTAGTGTGTAATCACGACGGCCGGCCAGCTCGACCAGACCGATGTTTTTGCAGGGTGCCCGCCGCTCATGCGCAGCAATCGGGCCGCTCACCGGATATCATCGACGGTTTTTCGACCGGACCGGGCCTGACGGGTTCTCCGCATCCATGGCATTTCCGCATATCGACTTACTTTATTCTGCTTCGGGCCTCGGCGTCGGCTTTCTGGTCGGCCTCACGGGCGTGGGCGGCGGTTCACTGATGACGCCGCTGCTCGTGCTGCTCTTCGGGATTCATCCGGCAACGGCAGTCGGCACCGACCTGCTGTACGCCGCCGCGACCAAGACCGCCGGCACGCTCGTACACGGCCTCAAGGGCTCGGTGGACTGGCGCATCACTGGTCGCCTCGCCGCAGGCAGCGTGCCGGCCGCCGCCATCACGCTGTATTTCCTGCACCGGCACGGCATGACTTCACCCGACACGGGCCGCCTGATCCAGTTGATTCTCGGCGTCGCGCTGCTCATCACGGCCGTGTCGCTCGTGTTTCGGCCGCAGCTCGCGCGACTGGCCTACCGCAAAGGCCAGGGACGAGCGGAACGCCCTGCCCGCACAACCGCTCTGACCGTGCTGACGGGCGCCATCCTCGGCGTGCTCGTTTCGATCACGTCGGTCGGCGCGGGCGCGATCGGCGTGACGTTTCTGCTGCTGCTTTATCCGCGTCTCGCGACGGTATGCATCGTCGGTTCCGATGTGGCGCATGCGGTGCCGCTCACGCTCATTGCCGGCGCCGGGCACTGGATGCTCGGCTCGGTGGACTGGGCGCTTCTGCTCTCGCTCCTGGTCGGCTCGATTCCCGGCATTGCCATTGGCAGCATGCTTTCCTCGAAAGCGCCCGAAACCGTGCTGCGTTACCTGCTTGCCGCGACGCTGATTCTGGTCGGAGCCAAACTCGTGTTCAGTTGATGTTAGTCACGCGGCCCGGCGGTTTCCAGTCGGCCAAGTGACATAGGCGGATACGCAGCCGTTCGCAATCCGCCTTATGCCGTTTGGCCGGGTTTCGCCAAGCGCGCCGATACGGCATCATGCGCTCTCAGTTGGGCCCGCGTCACCGCATTCTTCAGCGGAGAGCGGAAAAGCGTGCGCGCCCTTGGTGCGTGCGGCGTGAAAAGGCGTCGATGCACGGCGCGCGGTGCGTGCGACAAGACCACGAGGAGTCAGGCGATGAACGAGAACGACCATCCGCATCACGAGTTGTCTTCCCTTCCTGAAGCATCGGCGAATGACGCGCCTGTCGATCCGGCGCGGCGCCGCTTGCTCGCGGCCGGCGTCGGACTCGCCGGTTTATCGCTGGGCGGCTGCAATCTTTTCGAACAGAAGCCTGCCACACCAAAAACAGCGGCTGATGTCGCGCTCGACCGCACGCTCACGGCGAACGTGCGGCAGATCGTCGTGATCTACGCGGAAAACCGCAGTTTCACGAATCTGTACGGGAATTTTCCGGGCGTGCAGTATCCGCTGTCGGCGGTGTCGGCGTCGCGCTTCACGCAGCTCGACCGCGATGGCGTCACGCCCATGCCCACACTGCCGAAAATCTGGGGCGGGCTCGTGCCGCAGGCGCAGGAAGTGGATGGCACGCGCTACGCCATCACCGAGCAGCAGATTTCCGGCCTCAAGAACTCGCCTTTCCGGATCATGGACGCGAACGGCGCGCCGCTTCCCAATTCGGTCATTACACGCGACCTCGTGCATCGTTTCTATCAGAACCAGATGCAGATCAACGCGGGCCGCAATAACCAGTTCGCCGCGTGGGGCGACTCGGGTGGCCTCGTCATGGGCCATTACCAGAATTCGCCCGATACGCTCAGGCTCTGGGGCCTCGCGCAGCAATACACGCTATGCGACAACTTCTTCATGTCGGCATTCGGCGGCTCGTGGCTGAACCATATCTTCCTGATCTCGGCGCAAGCGCCCTTTTATCCCGATGTGCACAACACTCCGGCGGCGCGATTGCTCGCCGTCGTGGATGGCGACGATCCGACCACGCCGCGCCTGAAACTGGCGCCGGATTCGCCGAAATCCGCGCTCGAAGGGCCGCCCAAATTCGTTCGCGATGGCGCCCTCACCGCGGACGGCTACGCGGTCAACACGATGTTCCCGCCGTACCAGCCGAGCAACGTGCGTCCCGCGCCCGGCGGCGATAGCTTCACCGCCGATCCTTCGAATCCGCTCGTGCTGCCGCCGCAGACTTACGCGACCATCGGCGACCGCCTTTCGGCCAAGGGCGTCAACTGGGCGTGGTACAGCGGCGCGTGGCAATACGCGCTCGATCATCGGGACACGGGTTCTGTGCCGGACTTCCAGTACCACCATCAGCCGTTCAACTACTTTCGCAATTTCGCGCCGGGCACGGCTGCACGCGCCCGGCATTTGCGCGATGCGGGTCTCGGCGACGATTCATCCACGAACAAGCTGCTCGCGGACATCGATGCCGGACGCCTGCCTTCCGTCACGTTCTACAAGCCGCAGGGCAATCTCAACATGCACGCGGGCTATGCGGATGTTGCTTCGGGCGACCGGCATATCGCCAATGTCATCGAGCATATTCAGCGCGGACCGCAATGGGCGAACACGGTGATCGTCGTCACGGTCGATGAAAACGGCGGCTGGTGGGATCACGTCTCGCCGCCGAAGGGCGATCGCTGGGGGCCGGGTTCGCGCATTCCGGCACTGGTGATTTCGCCGTACGCAAAGAAGGGATATGTCGATCACACGGTCTACGACACCAACTCGATTCTTCGCTTCATCTCGCGCGTGCACGATCTCGAACCGCTCGATGGCGTGGCGTCGCGGGATCGGGCGTTTGCGGCGAACGGGGAGAAGCCACTCGGCGATTTGACGGGGGCGCTGGATTTGGCCTGACAACACTCGCGTGCCGACGGCCGGACGGAACTTCGCATCACGCGAGGGATTACGCGTCCGGTCGAAGTCCTCCGGTATCCGACAAAATATCGGACTCGGCGTAAAGCGCGCGAGGCAGCGAGCCGCCGGGAACTGCGTTGCGCGACGCAAGCCGTCACGCCCGGAGCCGTTCCGGATTCAACAAATGCCGTAACTCGCGCGGCGACGGCCGACTCGCATTTCAAAGATCACGCGCGAAACTCAACACCCGTGGAAAGCCGCGATGATCCCAAGCCAAAATCATCGTCCGTCTTCCACCCACGCCCGCGCCGATATCTCGACCAGATATCCATAATGCAACGCGCCAACCGGCACGACGGCGCGCGCCGGCTTCCAGTCGCCGAAGAAGCGCGTGTAAATTTCGTTGAACGTCTTCCAGTGATCGACGCCAACGAGATACACCGTCACCTCCATGCAATCCTCGATGCGCGCGCCCGCCGCTTCCAGCACGGTCCGCAGATTGGCAAGCGTCTGCTCTGCCTGCTCCTCGAACGGCCGGTCCCCGGTATGCGTGCCGTCGGGGCGCATTGGCAACTGGCCCGAAACGCAGACGAGATTGCCCACGCGCGTTGCGTGGCTGTAGTGGCCGGCGGGAACCGGAAGTTCGGGTGCGTTGATGGTCTTGATCGTAGGCATGGTCATGGTCGAGTGATTATCAAAGCTTGATTTCAAAGCGTGAGCCTCGTCGCCAGGAAGTCGAGGAACGCACGCGAGCGCGCGGCCATCGATTCGGTCTGATAGAACACCGCGCTGATCGGTTGACGCACGTCTTCGAGCGCGTCGTCAAGTATCGGACGCAAACGGCCCGCGCGGATATCGGCGGCGGTCATGAATTCGGCGAGGCACGCAATGCCGCCGCCATCGAGCGTCAATTGCCGGATAGTCTCGCCGCTGGACGCCGATACCGCAGGCCGGATCGTCACGAACGGCGCGCCCGGAATATTGCCCGATGCGCGCAACGGCCAGTCATTGAGGCTTTCGGGCGCGGTGAAGCCGATCAGCCGCGCGCGCATGAGTTCATCGACATCACGCGGCTCGCCGTGTTCGGCAAGATAATCCGGACTCGCCAGAACACGCAGTCGGCTGCTGCCGAGCGAGCGCGCGTGCAAGGTCGAATCCTGCAGGACGCCGATGCGAATCGCGATATCGACGCGCTGCTCCATCAGATCGACGATGCGCTCGTTGCTCGTCAGTTCCAGCGTGATGTCCGGATAAAGCGCGGCGAACGCCTTCACATGCGGCACGATGCAGTGAAGCACGAACGGCGACGCCGCATCCACACGCAGCCGCCCGGCCGGACGCTCGTGCCGGCGCGAGATCGCTTCCTCGGCGTCATCCATCGCGGCGAGGATGGCGCGAGCGCGCGTCAGAAACAGCTCGCCTTCCTCGGTGAGTTGAAGACGGCGCGTCGTGCGGCGCACGAGGGTCGTGTCGAGCTTCTTTTCGAGGCGCGTCAGCGTGCGGCTCACGCCGGATACGGTTTGCTGAAGCGTTTCGGCGGCTGCGGTCATCGAACCACTGTCTATGACGGTCACGAAAACCTGCAGTTCGTCGGTATTGGTCTTCATGCGGGCGCGATGCGGATCGATTGTTGATTTCAAGTCAAGTTTGATTTGAGACTAGCATCGTTTTTGCGAAAGTCGAAACGGGACATACTCTCTGCATCGGTTCAAACGAATTCCCGCAAATCGCATTGCATGGGACCACAGGAGCAAAACATGAAGATTTTCATCACAGGCGCAGGCGGCTTTATCGGCGGTTCGATCGCGGCGGGACTCGCGCGCGACGGTCACACGGTGCGCGGCCTGATCCGTCGCGCCGAGCAGAGCGACGCCTTGAAGCACGCGGGTATCGAGCCCGTCGTCGGCAGTCTCGACGACGCCGCGCTTCTCACCGCCGAAGCCCGTTCTGCCGATGCAGTCATCAACGCGGCCAGCAGCGATCATCGCGACGCGGTCGAAACCCTGATCGCCGCGCTCGAAGGCTCCGACAAACCGTTCCTGCATACGAGCGGATCGAGCATTGTCGGCGATGCGTCGGGCGGCGAAGCATCGGACAACATCTACACCGAAGAGAATCTGCCGGAACCGACCGCCGACAAGGCGCCGCGCGTGGCCATCGACAAGCTCGTGCTGGGCGCCGCCAAGCATGGCGTGCGCTCTGCCGTGCTGTGCAACACGCTGATCTACGGTCACGGCGCCATTCCGAACACCGCAAGCGTGCAACTGCCGCGACTCGAACGTCAGGCGCAGAAGAGCGGCATCGTGCGTCATGTCGGACGCGGGCTGAACATCTGGTCGAACGTGCATATCGACGATGTCGTCGATGCTTATCGACGCGCGCTCGACAAGACGCCGGCCGGCACGTTCTATTTCATCGAAAGCGGCGAGGCGCAGTATCGCGACATGACCACCGCCATGGCGCGCGCGATGCAATTGCGCGGCCCCGAAGACTGGCCGCTCGAAGATGCCGTCAAGGAATGGGGTTATGAGATGGCCAACTACGGGCTTGGCTCGAACAGCCGCGTCAGAGGCAAGCGCGTGCGCTTCCTGCTGGGCTGGGAGCCGAAGCGGACCTCGGTCATTGACTGGATCGAGAAAGAAATGGTGCGGTGAACGGTGTCGCTTCGGCTCTGAAAGTCGCGCCGTTATTCCGCGACTGAGGCCAGAGGCAATCTGCCATCGAGCAAAACAAAGCGCGAAGGGCAAACTGGCTTGACCAATTTGCCCGTCGGTTTCACGTTACTTCAACGCGCCCGCGAACTTCTCGATTTCCGTCTCCGCCATCCCCGACTTCACAGCCGATTCGCGAATCTGCCGCCACGTAGTCGGGTCGACCGGCACGCCGTTCGAATTGCGCTCGGCGCGGCGCGCTTCCTCCGGTTCGCCAGGCGCGTGAATCGCATCGGTGCCAGCGGCTTTCGGCGAAGCCTTCATCCATTCGAGGAACGCTTCCGCTTCGGCCTCTGCGGCCGGGGCATCGAAGGAGTTCGGGTCGAGAATCACTGAAGTCATGCAATTGATGATCGCGCTCGACTTCTCCAGCGTGCTCTCATGCGTGGTATATCCGCCCGACAGCGCGCCGCCGAAAATCTCGCAGAGCGCGGCAAGCCCCGAGCCCTTGTGCAGACCGAATGCGGTCAGCGAACCGAACGGCTCTTCATGCATCACTTTCGGTTCGAGCGTCGGCACGCCTGCGTGGTCGAGCAACATGCCCGGCGCGACCTGCACGCCCTTGTTGTAGGCGACGCGCGTCTTGCCGTAAGCAATGCCCGCCGTCGCGAAATCCAGCACCAGCGGCTTCTTGCCCTTACGCGGATACGCCGCGCAGAAAGGGTTCGTGCCGAAGCGCCGGTCGATACCGCCAAACGGCGCCACCAGCGGATCGCCCGCTACGTTCACGAAGTGAAACGACACGAGCCCCGCCTTCGCGCATTGCTCCGCCCAGTGTCCGATCCGGCCGATGTGATGCGCGTTGCGCAAGCCGACCGCGCACACGCCGAACTTCTTCGCGCGCTCGATGCCGAATTCCATCGCCTCGTAGGCAACCACTTGACCGAAGCCCTTGCGACCATCGACGGTGATGACGGCGCCCGCATCGCGAACGATTTCAGCATGCGTGTTGAGCTTGAGTTGGCCATCCGCGAGGGAGGACGTATAGCGCGGAATCATGCCGACGCCATGCGAATCATGCCCCGAGAGATTCGACATCACGAGATGGTCCGCCACCAGTTCGGCCTCGCGCGGCGCGCTGCCGGCGCTTTCCCAGATGGCGCGCACATAGGCGTGAAGGGTATCGGCGGCGATGCGCAGTTCGGGGGATTTTTGGGTATCGTTCATCGCGATGTCTGTCTCCTGTATGTGAAGTGCATGGCCCGGCCGCAATGCCGCACGACGGGCGAGGGCCTATTACTTTACCCATGATCAACTGGCCTTACCAGTTCGTTTTGAAGAATTCGCTGAAAAGGCCCGAAAAAAAGCCCGCGCGAAGCGGGCGATCTCTGATTCCGGAAGACGCGTTGAATCAGGGCGCAGCAGCGATCACTTCCGCCACCGCCGCCGTCAGTTTCCTTGCGTAGGGCACGTGCAGGAATTCGTTCGGCCCGTGCGCGTTGGACTTCGGGCCCAGCACGCCGCACACCATGAACTGCGAGCGCGGAAAGCCTTCCTTCAACGTGTTCATGAGCGGAATGGTGCCGCCCTGCCCCATGTATGCGACATCCGCGCCAAAGTAGCGACGCGATGCATCGTTCAACGACGTCCCCAGCCAGGGCGCAAGCTCGGGCGCGCTCCAGCCAGTTGCCGCGCCGGCTTCAGCCTTGAACGTGACCTTGGCGTTGTAAGGCGGATCGAGTTCCAGCAGCGACTTCAACTGACCGACCGCTTCGGCGGCTTCGACAAGCGGCGGCAGGCGCAGCGACAGCTTGAACGCGGTGCGCGGCGCGAGCACGTTGCCGGCGTCGGCGAGTGACGGCAGGCCGGCGGCCCCCGTGACCGTCAGCGACGGACGCCACGTCGAATTGATGAGCGCTTCTTGCGGGTCGGTAGTGGTCGGCAACACACTGCCGCCGTCCTGGCCACAACTCCACGGCAGTTTCTTCCAGACATCGTCGCCGAGAATGCGGGCGGTCGCTTCAGCCTCACGCAGACGTTGCGCGGGAATCGAGCAATGAAAGTCCTTCGGGAGCAGGTTGCCGGTGGCCGCGTCTTCGAGCCGCTCGAACAGTTGCCGCATGATGCGAAAGGTCGATGGCGCGATGCCGCCGTAGCCGCCCGAATGCAGGCCTTCTTCGAGCACCTGGATTTCGAGGTCGCCCGAGACCAGACCGCGCAGCGAAGTCGTGAGCCACAACTGGTCGTAGTTGCCCGCGCCGGAGTCCAGGCAGATCACGAGGCCGACATCGCCCAGGCGTTCGCGGAGCGCGTCGATATACGGCAGCAAGTCGTAGCTGCCCGATTCCTCGCACGTCTCGATGATGCCGACGCAGCGCGGCCGCTCCACGCCTTGGGCGTCGAGCGCGGCGAGCGCCGTGATGCTGGCGTAGGTCGCGTAGCCGTCGTCCGCACCGCCCCGGCCGTAGAGCCGGCCGTCCTCGAACTTCGGCGTCCACGGGCCGAGATCATTGCGCCAGCCTTCGAATTCAGGCTGCTTGTCCAGGTGGCCATACAGCACGACGGTTTCGGTGCTGCCCGAACGCGTTGCGGGCGCTTCGAAGAAGATCACGGGCGTGCGTTCAGGCAGACGCACGATCTCGACTTTCAGGCCCGTGACGCGCTGCGCCTTCACCCAGTCCACCGCGTCCGTCACTACCCGTTCGATGAAACCGTTCCGCGCCCAGTCCGAGTCGAACATCGGGCTTTTCGCGGGCACCGCGATGTAGTCGGTCAGCGCGGGCACGATCTCATCGTTCCATTTCTGGTCGACGAAACGCTGCAGTTCCGTCGAATCGAGCCGTACCGCTTCTTCGTGTTGCGTATTGTCGCCGTTAGTCATGAGCGTGTGTCCAGGCGGGCAAAACCTTCATCATAGACGGGTTTCGCGGCCCTTTTGCGCCCATGCCTTTGATCGTGCGGCAATCATGCAATTTTTTTCAATATGTATGATCAATAGCGCGTTCCCGTGATCACGGTGCGCGAAACGGCTGGATCGGCTTCGATCGCCTGATCGGTGAACGGAAAGCGCGCCCACTGTTTCGCCGAGAAAAGACGCGTGGCATCGGCCGAGTGCGGCGAAGCGGGATCGTCGGACTCGGAATGCGACAGCAGCGTGTCTGCCTCCACGCCGCCCGGGCCATCGGCCGCGAACGAGACGACTTGTACGTAGCTGTCGCCCTGACCGTTCGCGTCCATCGGATACCCCTTCGCGTCCAGCGGACGCCGCGCGCATACCACCGTAAAGTAGCCCGCTTCGTCGCAACCGCCGTAGAGTGGCACGCGTTCGCCCGCGCGCGTGGTATACAAAATGTCGCCGCGCCGCGAATCGAGCGCGAAACCGTTCAGCCGGAGCGCGAGCGCCGCGCCGCCGAGCGCCTGTCGCAGATCCTGTACGACGGCGGGATTGTCGATGTTGAAGCCGCTCGGCGTATCGAGCGGCTTGTCGGGGCTGAAGGGCGTCGCGTAGAGGCGCTCGGGCGCGAGGCGCGTCACGCGTTGCCAGAACTCGTCCCAGAGGTTCGCGCCGCGTGCATCGATATCCGATGAACCGTTCCAGCTGCGCAGCACTTCGCATGCATCATGCAAAGCGTATTGCGCGTCGTTGCCGTTGCACACGGCATCGAGCAGCGGTTGACGATACAGTCTCTCCGACATCGAGCCGGTAGCCAGCACCGCGGTTTCCAGCGCGTCTCGCGTGATGCCGCCCGGCTCGCGCTGCAGCCGCGCCGCGAGCAGATGGCCGTAACGCGTGCGCAGCGACTGCTCGTAACGCGTCGCTCCGGCCACGCGCGCAAGGCCCGTGAGCGGCGCGTTCGCGTTGGTGAGCCAGTAGCTGTCGTTGAAGTTGCCGACGTAATCGCCGCGCACGACGCTCGCCATTTGCGCGACCGGCAGCGCGCCCTGCCGCACGCTCGATCCATCCGCGCGCCACGCGCAGGCGCTCTTCGAACCGTCGAGGAACGGCACGCCCGGCATACGGCTCGCGAGCGCGCGGCCGGCGGGCGGCGTGCATGCATCGGCGAGCGCGTCGGGCACGTCGGGGATCGCGCCGATGTCGGCGAACCAGACGCGCGCGTCGTTGCGGCCGATCGCGAGCGTGTTGGCCCACGGCATCGCCGCATAGCGCTTTTGAATCGCCATGAAATCCTCGAGCGAGCGCGCCTGGTTCCACGCGAAGAAGTTCTGGAAGGCGCGCGCGTTGTCGGCGTTGACATCGGCGAGCGCATAGGCCCGCTGCGTGTTCCATCCAAGTGCCGGCGAAACCGCGGACAGGTCCATCACCGGGCCGAAGCGCGTTCGATACAGCGTGCGCGTGACGGATTCGATCGTGCCATCGGCGCGAAGCGCGCGGACGGTGAGCGGCACGGGCGTCATCGGCTGGCTTCGACCATCGAACATGTAATGCGTGGGATCGGCGGGATCGAGCGTCAACTGGAAGATGCCGAAGCGGCGCGCGCTCGATACGGTATGCGTCCACGCGATGTTCTCGTTGAAGCCGAGCACGATGAGCGGCACGCCGAGAAACGACACGCCGGCCACATTCACGCGTCCGGGGATGGTCAGTTGCGCCTGATAGAAGCGGTCCGGGCCGCGCCAGAACCAGTGCGGATTGCCGAAGAGGATGCTGCGTTGGTCGCGCGTTACCGGCGCGCCGAATGCGAGTGCGTTGCTGCCGATGCCGGGGTTTTCGCCGATCGGATAGCGCAGGGCATCGAGCGGGTTGTCGGCGTGGAACGGAGTGCCGAATGCGGGTGCTTGATTGCCGAGGCCGGGATTGTCACCGGCGGAATAGCCTGAAAAATCGTGCGATTTTGTGGCATGAAGCGGAGTGCCGAATGCTGCGTCATTGCTCATGCCTGGATCTTCGCCGCTGAGATAGCGCGGCAATATTCGCGAACTGGCGGCAGCAAGCAGAGCGCCCTTGTTCACCGGAGATGGCGTTAGCGCGATTCGCCCGCCGCTTTCATCCAGCGAACCAGCCGATGTACTGCTCGTCGCCGGCGCCGCGTCCGGCGTTGTCTCCCCGCGCGGCGTCGCTCCCGCCTTCGGGGGTTGCGCCGCTGCAATCGCCTGCACGAAGCGCGTCGATCCGCCCGCGAGATTCGCCGCGATCAGCCGACGGTAAATATCGTCCGATGTGATTTTGTCGACCCACGGCTTGCCTTTGCATGCAGCATGCAACTTCGGAAAACTGCCCGCGTTTAAATCTGCGAGATAGCGGTTGTAACCGGAGGCGAAGCCATCGATCAGATCGCGCAGGTCGACGCCTTGCGCCGCGCGATAGCGTTCGACGGCGGCCTGATCGATAACCATGCGGAAGAAGAAATCGGCATCGAGGTTGCGCGGCTGACCGAACGTCGACATCGATGGCGGACGCGCATCCGCGCCGAACGAGGCCGAGCGCTCGCCGCGATAGGTGACGAAGGCATCGGCGAGCGTGCACAGGTTGTCTTCGGCTTGCGCGTAGCCGAAACCGAAGCCGAGACTGCCCCAATCCACCGCGCGTACGTGCGGGATGCCCGACTCCGTGCGGCGGATCTCCGCGCTATACGCTGTGTTTCCGGCTTGCGTCGATTGCGCGGTTTGCGCTCGCCCCGCATCGGACTGAGGCGCGCTGCACGCGGCCAGCAACACGCTTAGGAGCGCACCAGAAATCGCATGCCTGACGGTCTGGTTCATCGGGAGAATCCTGTGTCCGATCGACGCGGTTTGTAGAATGCCTCGCGCGAAAGTATCGCATTCGGCGTTCGCAGGCCGCCGCCAAAATTTAGACGACCGTGCGCTCCTGGGTGACGAAGCATTTTGCATGCGGCATGTTGCATGCAACATGCAATGCACAATGACCCGATGAGATTCCCCACAGCGAGAGATGCCCCCTACCGACGACCCGCGCCCTGCGCCCCCCGAACGTCCATTGCCGGAAGACTGCTGCCAAAGCGGCTGCCATCCTTGCGTGTTCGATCTTTATGAAGAAGCGCTGGAGCGTTACGAAGAACGACTTCGGGAGTGGAACGCGAGACATGGTGAGGCGTCTGGGTGAGAATGCGGTTCTCGCGGCGTGGCACGCCGAATCGCCGTTCATGGAAAGCGTCGCAGCCAGCCGTTCAAGCTTTCATGTCCGCAACACGACGGACCAAGCCGGCTCGCCGATTCACTTCAGCAGCCCGCACCTCACAGCGCTATGCTTATGCCCCGCCGACATACTCGGCGCGGCGGCCATGATTGAGGCAACTCGAAAACGCCTACGCTAGCCCCACCCGCATCACAAACCAAAAAAGGAGCGCTCTCCCATGTCACTCTCGATGTATCGCGCGTCGATTCCCGTGTTCATTCGCGGACTCGAGGTCTGCGCCAGCCTGCTGGAAAAAGGCGCCGCCTTCGCCGATGAAAAAGGCCTCACCCACGCCGATGTAATCAACGCGCGTCTCGCCCCCGACATGCTGCCGCTCGCCGCGCAGATTCAGCGTGCAAGCGATACGGCCAAGCTTTCCGCCGCGCGTCTTTCAGGCGCGGAAGCTCCGCGTTTCGAAGACAACGAAGACAGCTTTGCCGCTTTGCAAGAGCGCATCGCGAAGACCATCGTGTTTCTGAAGAGCATCCAGCAAGAGACACTGGCCGACAGCGAAACGCGCACCGTCACGATGAAGTTTCCCAACTTCGAACCATCGTTTTCGGGCGTCGATTATCTCTTCGGCTTCGGCCTGCCGAATTTCTACTTCCATGTCGTGACGACGCACGACATCCTGCGTCACCTCGGCGCGCCTATCGGCAAGCTGGACTATCTCGGTCCGCTCAAATGAGTTCGGAAATCTCGATCAGGTTGTAGTCCGGATCGCGCACATAGACCGAGCGCAATTTTTGCGTCGCGCCGGTTCGTTCGACCGGACCTTCGATGATCGGCACGTTCATCTGCGCGAGCCGTTCGATCACCCGGTCGAGCGGCACGGCGGCGATGAAGCACAGATCGAGCGCGCCCGGCACCGGCAGATGCGCCTTCGGTTCGAATTCGGAACCGCGCACGTGCAGATTGATTTTCTGATTGCCGAAGTGAAACGCGAGACGGTCCGAGCCGAAGCTTTCGAGCTTCATCTGCAGCACATCGACGTAAAAGCGTTTGGTCGCCTCCACGTCGACGCAGGTGAGGACGAGATGGTCGAGATGATCGATGAGAGACATGCCGGACTCCGCGTGTAGGGTCCGGTCATGGTAGACGATGACGCTGAATCGTGAACGACGACGCTCGGGAAACTGGCGCTCGCCTTGCGCCCTGACTCTCGAACCGCACCAACGAGCGAACTCGAACGAAGCGCCCGCATTAATCAAGAGCGCAGCCCGCAAACGCAAAAAAGCCGAAACGCGACCCATCGCGCTTCGGCTTTTCAAACCAAACTCGAACGACCCGCCTACCGCGAAGCCGTCTGCGCCTGCTCTCCTCG
Organism: Caballeronia sp. GAWG2-1; assembly: GCF_023631405.1. Classification (NCBI taxonomy): domain Bacteria; kingdom Pseudomonadati; phylum Pseudomonadota; class Betaproteobacteria; order Burkholderiales; family Burkholderiaceae; genus Caballeronia; species Caballeronia sp. GAWG2-1. Next base: position 220,083 of record NZ_JALQDD010000026.1, on the reverse strand, counting down.
CGCCGCGATCTGCTTACGCCATCCCGCGAGAATGCGCCGCGCCAAGGCATCGTAGTCGCCGCCGAAATGATGATCGCCTGGCAGCTTCACCACCTCGATCCCCGTCTTCGTCAGCGACGGACACAGCGTATCTTCCTCCTTCTCGCCGTAGATACACTGCACGAGCGCCGGCGGCAGCTTGTTGAGTTCGGGCCGTACCTTGAGCGCCTTGTCGCTTGCCGGCATGCCGAGCCAACCCGTCACGCGAATCTGAAAATCCGCCGACGGCGAAAAACCCATCAGCGAGACATACGAAACCTGACCGCGTACGTCGTCCGGCAAACGGTTGTAGGCAAACGGCATGACGTCCGCGCCGAACGAATAGCCAACCAGCGCCACATGGCTCGTATGCCAGCGCGCGTTGTAAGTGCGAACCACGCGCGCGATATCCGCCGCCGTTTGCTGCGGCGACTTCTCGCTCCAGAAATAGCGCAGCGAATCGATCCCAATCACCGACACGCCATCGCGCTGTAGCGCAAGCGCCATCGTCTTGTCGAGATCGCGCCAGCCGCCATCGCCGGAAATGACGATGGCAAGCAAATCCGTCGGCTGCGCGGCGCGCAACTCGATGAGCGGCAGATCGGACACGTCATGCTCGCCCGCGACTTCCGCCTTCTTCAGATGCGGCGCCGCCATCGCGACGATCGCATCGGATTTGCCGCGGCCCGGCTGCACCGCATCGCGCGCCATGAAGCCCGGCAAACCCTTCGCGTGGATGATGGTCGGGTCGGGCGGACACGGATTAAAGCGCGCGTCGAGTTGAGTATCCGGCGCAAGCGATATCGCGCCCGCAACCGTATTGTCCGGCGCCTGCTTGAGCGCCTGCTCGGCGAGAATCGCGCCTTGGCCCGTGCCCGCGAAAATAGGCGAGTAATAGTGGCTCGCCTGCACCGTGCGTTCGAGCTGATGGCTCATGCTCTCGGCGTCGCCGACGAGGTTGTGGCACTTCTCTTTTTCCGCGGTCAGGCGGGCGGCGTAGCGCGGCGTATCGACGCCGACGACCATCGCGCCTTTCGCGGCGAGCGCATCGGCGGCTTGCTGATCGCTCGCATTCCAGCCGCTTTTCTCGGAGAACAAGACGACGAAGCCGGTCATGTCGCCCGAAGGCTTGGTGAGCGTGACCTGGCCATAAGTGCCACCCGAAATCGTGGATGCCGCGTGAGCCGCGCCCAGCATCGACATGCCGGCAAGCGCCGCCGCAATCAGTTTCTTGCTATTCAAAATCATGAACGCCAGCCTCCCGCCAGAAGCGAGAGGTCCGCCAAAGTGAAAAATACGCCAACCGAACCGGACGCCGCGAGGTAACGCGGTTCCCAGCGCGGCTGGAACTTGCTTTTGAATCCGCGCAGACCGCGGAAGTTGTAGAAGCGCCCGCCGAAACGCCACACAAGGCCCGCCAGCCGATGCCAATGCGATGCCAGGGGCGTCGGCTCCATCCCCGACAGCGGCGCGATACCGAGCGACAGCGACTTGAAGCCCGCTTCCTTCAGATGCAGCGCGAGCTTGGTGAAGAGATATTCCATCGCGTACGGCGAAGCCTCGGCGACATGGCGCATCACGCCGACGGTCGCTTCGGTGTTCATGTCCGTCGTCATGAAGGTGACGAAGGCGACCGGCGCGCCCTGCTGACGCACGAGCAACACGGACTGCGCCGCCAGATAATCCTCGTTGAACGCCGCCACCGAGAAGCTTTTTTCGCGCGCGGAACGGCTGTCGAGCCAGTCGTCGGAGATGGCGCGCAGCATCGGCATGCATTCGGCGACACGCGACGGATCGATCACTTCGGTATCGAAGCCATCACGTTCGCCGCGCTTCAACGCATAACGCAGATGCGACCGATGCGAGCCCTTCAGATCGAATTCCGACAACGCGACGTGCGCTTCCTCGCCGAGCTTCATCAGCGTGAGGCCGGCGTCGAGATAGAGCGGCAAGGCATCGGCGCGCACCTGGTAGAACGCCGCGCGGCCGTTGTGCGAATGCGCGAGCGCGACGAATTGACGGATCAACGCGGCCCACTCGTGGCGCGGCCCGACCGGATCGTGCAGCGCGGCCCACGTGCGGCCGTGTTTCGCGTACATCAGGAAAGCCTGGCGCGACTCGGAGAAGAGGAAGCTCTTGTCGCCCATCATCGCGAGACCGGCGTCGCTGCGCTCCTGCGCGCGGAAGATGCGCGCGGCATCGGCGAGATCTTGCGGCGCGGGTTTCTCGAAACGGCCTGCCGCCGGACGCAGCAGTTGCCACACCGCGAACGCCGACGCGAACACGCCCGCCGCGAGCGTTGCACGCAAGGCGCGAGGCGCGCGGTCGTCGAAAGCGAACTGCCACCAGAGATCGGTGTTGTAGGCGACGTCGCGGAAAGCGAAGAACATGATCCACACGGCAACTGCGATCACCATGCCGATAGAAAACAGCCAAGTCGCCGTGAAGCGCTCGGCGAACAGCGACGAGCGGCGGTTGAACCGCTCGCGTGTCGCGACGAGCAGGAGGATCAGGACCGCGAGCACGCCTGCCTCGACGAACGCGAGACCCTTCGCGAGGGACAGCGCCAGATTCGCCACCGCGAGCATGAGCGCGAGCCACCACGCCGCATCGAGACGGCGCATCAGGCCGCGCGCGACGAACAACAGGAGCACGCCGAGCACGCTGCCGAGCAGCTGCGAGCTCTCCAGCACCCACAGCGGCAGCACGGTCTGCAAGAACGCAATGCGGATCTTGAAAGCGGGCGTGGCGCCGGAGATGACGAGCATGGAGCCAGCCGCGAAGGTCACGATCGACAGAAACAGCGGCGCGAGTTGCGAAACGCGGCTCGGACGCAGGAAGCCGAAGCTGCCCTTGAGCGCGCGGCCTTCGAACGCGGTCATCACACCGGCGGAGAGGATCAGCGGCAGGCCGAAGTAGATCGCACGATACGCGAGCAACGCGGCGAGCACGTCCGGCGTCCGGGCGCTGCTGCCGAGCGCGAAGACCATCGCGGCTTCGAATACGCCCACGCCGCCCGGCGTATGACCGATCATGCCGAGCAACATGGCCGCCGAAAACACCGTCATAAATTCGCCGAAGCCGACCTGCGCGCCCGGCAACAGCGCCCACAGTGCGAGACCGGCGCCGAACACATCGACGACGGCAAGCGCTGTTTGCGCCAAGAAATCGCGGCGCGACGGCACCGTGAACGCGAGCCACTTCCAGCGCGACTGCAAGGTGCGCGGCGCGCGGCCGCAAAAGACGAGCATCGCGACGAACACGGCGAGCAGCGCGGCGCCGATGATCTGCAGGATCGTTGGCGAAAGATGCATCATGCCGGCGAGCGTGCCCGCCGAGAACAGCATGCCGGCCGCAGCCATGAAGGCGAGCGACAAAGCGAGCGTGACGCCCGTGAAGACCGAGAGGCGGCCAACCTGAGCCGGCGTGACGTCGGCCGCGCCGTACACGCGGCAGCGCACGGCGCCGCCCGTCAGCGCGCCGAAGCCGGTCACGTTGCCGAGCGCCGATCCCACCGTCGCGCCGACCCACAGAAGCGAACGCGGCACGCTCACGCCAATGTGCCGCAAACCGACGGCGTCGCGTCCCACGAGCGCGGCGAAACTGAGCGCGGTCGCGCAAAGCGCCGCGAGCCACGCCTGCGGCGTCGTCGCTCGCAGCGCGTGCATCACCGACTGATAATTGACCGCGCGCGAAAGATGCTCGAAGACCACGAGCAGCAACACGCCGACGATTACCGTGAGCGCAGGCGCGGCGAGCCGCTGAGGATCGGAAACGATGCCGCTGAAACGAGCGGGCATCGACGTGGCGCGAAGCCGGGAGAACAACTTTCTGCGAGACATGCGTTCTTTGGAACTTGCCCGCGCTCGCGTGGGCAGGGATACTGCCCGGCGCGAGCGCTGATCATCGTTATCGGGAACCGCGCAACCTTGCGCGGTCGCAGCGCTCGTTCGGCTCGTCTACACTTGCCGCCCGTGCTCGCGCCATACAAAAGGCTTCAGAGCGAGAAACGCCTGTATAACGGCGACGGTTGACCCAACTTGACTAATATTGGGACAACCACGGGTAAGAACGTGGAAATCGTAAGCTGGAGCGGTTTTGCAAGCGGCCGACCGTGCTCGAATAGCAAGAACTGGCGGGTCTACGGTTCGTCAGCCTTGCGGTTACGATCGACGGCCACCGCATCGGCACGCCAGTTTCGGCGCACGGGGCGCAGATTAAGCGGATACTGCAGAGAAAGTCATCGGAATTATGAGAAAAATTGTCACAACCTGTGCAGCAACGTGTTTTGCCCTCGTCCTCGCATCCTGCGCAAGCACGGACGACGCCCTCATCAAGACCGTGCCGATCGGTTCCGGCACTTCGCAGCGCGCGCCCTACGACTTCGTGGAATGCGCCAAGGCCAGGTGGATGCCGATTGGCGGGCGCGTACGTGAATACTCGCTGAGCGCGGATACCGAAGCGGTTTCGGTGGCGGGAAAAGGCGGTGCATCGACCGTGCTGGCCGTCGCGCAACAATCCGCGGGCGGCACCGGCTACACGATTTACGGGGATATCGCGGTCGCGAGCCGCTATGTGACTGCGGCCCACCTTTGCGACTAAGCAACTAGAAGGCGTTCAAGACGGCTTGCCGTCGCGCAAGTTCAAGCCTGCGAGGTGCGTGCCGACGATGCGTCCAATCAGATAACCATCCGACGCGCACGCGTTAGTACGCTCCTTGCCGTCCCACTGGATCTTGTACTGGTCGTCCTGCGAGTGCACGGCGGATGCATCGAATTTGCGCTTGTCGACGCGGCCACCGCTGCGCGCCGCCTCAGCGATGAGCCGATTCCAGGTGAGCGCGTAGCCGTAGCGCACGCCGTCGGCGAAAGCGTCGGTATCGCAGACTTGCGAGGGCGGCATGGTCTTCACGGTCGTGTGGAACCCGCTAGTGCCGCCGATCACGATACGCTGCTCGCCCGGCGGGGACGGTGCCACGGGCTTGGCGGCAGCACGCGCCGCCTGTGCTGCCTGAGCCGCGGACGCGGCAGATGCCGCGGCGGCCGCATCGGCATCGACCTGTTGCGGAAGGGGCGCGCAAGCGCCAAGTGCCAAGGCCAGCGCCATCGCTACCGCGTAAGCTGCGCCGCCGCGCCGGAGTGTGCTGAATCTCGAACCGCTATTCACCTGCAGATTCCCGTCTTGAAATAAACGGGCTCTACCTTAACACCGTCGTCGGATTCGTCCGAATTTTGAGAAATGGGGACGCGGCGCTTTTGCGACGGATTTTCCTAAACTTAAACGACAACGCGGACGCCCTCTCGGTGCGCCCGCGCAGTATTGGCAGAGAACCGCCTCAGGAAGCCGACGACGTATTGCTCATCGGCATCTCGATTCCTCGCCGCGCCATTTCCACGATGAGGAACGTGCGCCGCGTGACGTGAAAGCGCGCCAGCAAGTCGCTGGAATACTCCTTCGCCGTGTTTTCGCTGATATTCATCTTCCGCGCGATCGCCTTATTCGATAACCCCTGCAGCAGATACCGCAAGGTTTCGGTAAGCCGTGGCGGCAAGTCCAGCGATTCGACGGTAATCCCAGCGTGAGGCGTGACCGGACGCGGACTATGACCGCCCTTGCCGAGTACCGTGTTCGGCAGATAGACGCGGCCGTTCAGGATAGTCTTGAGCGCCTCGCGGAACACGCCCGCGCCCTGTTCGCTACCCTTGGAAATGAATCCGCACGCGCCGTTCTTGATGCACTCGAGCACCGTATCGCGGTCGTCCTGGGCTGAAAGCATGACCGTCTGAATTTCGCGATCTTCCTCGCGGATCCAGTTGAGCAAATCCATACCCGTGGTCTGACCGCGCAAGTGGTAGTCGAGAAACATCAGGTCATACGAGTTGGCCGACAACTTGGCCTTAGCCTGCTCGAAACCATCCGCTTCGTCGATTTCAAGCAAAGGCTCGTTCGCCAAAATGAGACTTTTCATCGCGCTCCTGGTCAGCCCTTCGTCCTCTACCAGCAATACATTTTTGAAATAACCGTTTTCCATTGCAAAGCTCCGAGAACGGTTCCGATATTACGCGTTCGCTGATTGACTTCCACCCTCCCTTCGCAGGGATACATTCGGCAGTCTCCCAAAATCCCCCGAACCCCTACCCGTGCCGGGTGTTGGACAAAGCACGGCCGGTCAAAAATGCTCGGCATCGAATCAACCAAGAGATCAACCAAGACCGGGAGGATGAGATGTCAAGCAGTCAAGCCAACAACGAACGGGAGTTCGCGTTGTGGCGAATGAAGCGGGCTCACACGGGCGATGCGCCTCGGCGCGTGCTGGTGGCTCATAAGGATAAATCGATCGGTGAATCGCTCGCCGTACAGCTTCGCCTGAAGGGCTTGCAGGTCATTCTGTCGCAGGATCTCAAGTCGGTGCGCGCGCTCGTGAATAGCTGGAAGCCGCAGGCGCTTATCGTCGATACGAGTCTGGACAGTGAGTCCGGCTACGTCTTTATCCGCACGCTGCGCATGGATGTCGATGTCACCGGGCGGCTGCTCGTCGCCCTCAGCAACGTTTTACCCGCCGATCCGGTGCAGACGCTGAAGGAAGCCGGCTTCGACGCGCATTGCCGCAGACCATGTTCGACGTGGCGCATCGTCGAAATGGTCGAGGCATTTTTCTCCGCGCCGGCCACGCGCTGACGCTCGAACGGGAGGTGCCGCATGAACAGGGATGCTTGCCTTTTAGCCGGGGGCGTGTTGCCGGCCAATGCATCGCGCATGCGGCACGCCCTGGCGGCGCGCGTCAGGCGCCGGCGCCGGCCGGGCGTTCGTCCCGGCTCACGCCGGTTGCCATCACGAGCGACACCGCTTTTTCACTACCTGGCGCAATGACAGCGACGCCCGTCCCGCGCAAGCCCCGTGCGTCGAGATTGAAACCATCGCTCACGTGCGACACGGGCTCGACGCACAGATAGCCCGCACCGGCCGGGCAATGCACGACGACGTGGTCGAGCGTGTCGCCGGCGTCGAGCGAAAGCGTGCGGCCGTCGGCGAAATTTAGCGTCGCGCGGCCGCTCCATCCGCTCAGATAGCGCGTGTACCCTTCCTCTTCTCGTCGATGCCGGCGCGCCGGCGCTTCCCCCGATGGCTCGACCGCAATCTCGCCTTCATGCCGCCAGTCGATACTCGCATCCAGTTCGGCTTCCTGCGCCGCGAAATACGGATGAAAACCCATGCCGACCGGCATCGGCCGCGCGGAACGGTTCAACACGCGCATCGACAGCCGCGCACCCTCGGCGTTCGCCTGGATGACCTGCTCCGCTTCGAACGGCCACGGCCAGCCATGCTCGTCCTCGCGATGCACATAACGCATCACGATGCAATCCGCGTCATGGCGCTCGACCTGCCACGCCGCGTATTGCCCGAAGCCATGCAGCGCGTGCGCCATGCCCGGAAACGTCGACAACTCGACGCGCTCGCCATCCGGTGCCGGAAAGCGCGCATCGCGCACGCGATTCGAAAACGGCACGAGCGGATAGCTGCCGCCTTTCGGCCAGGTATCGGCGGGCCAGCCTGAAAGCGTGATCGGCACGAGCCAGTCTTGCAGACCGCCGGCGAATCCGGTGGCGAAGCGCGTGATGCGCCCGCCCGCCGACGGCGCCACTTCGATGACATGCGGCCCACTCGCAATCGTCAGACGCGGCTCGGCCGCGAGCGCCACGACATCACGCGGTCCCATCACTGCCGCTGCTCCTTCACGCGCGAAACCAGTTGCGTCGGACTCACGAACTGCAGCGCGATCAGCACCCAGATCAGCGTGATCGCCATGTAGATCATCGCCATGGCGTCGATGGATTGCGGCGCTCGCACGCCTGTCGAAAACACCGCGTAGTAGAGCGCGACGACGAGCGTCTGCGTGGTCGGTCCCGCCGTGAAGAACGTCAGCTCGAACATGCCGATGGTGCGCACGAGCACGAGCAAACCGGCCGCGAGCATGCCCGGCACGAGCAGCGGCAGCAAAACATAGCGAAAGTAACGCGTCGTGTTCGCCCCGAAGATGCGCGCCGCCGATTCCAGATTCGGATCGATCTGCTCGATGAACGGCGTCATCACAAGAATCACGAACGGCAGCGCGGGCACCAGATTCGCGAGGATCACGCCCGTGAGCGTGCCGGCGAGATGGAACTTGTACATCACGGTGGCCATCGGAATGCCGTAGGTGACGGGCGGCACCATCAGCGGCAGCAGAAACACGAGCATGGCGAAGCGCTTGCCGGGAAACTGCACGCGCGCAAGCGCATACGCAGCGGGCACACCCAGCACGATGGACAGCAGCACGACCGCGCCCACCACTTCCATCGTGACGAGCAGCACACTCGACAATTGAAAGTCGCTCCACGCCTGCGCGTACCAGTGCAGCGTGAAACCTTGCGGCAAGAGCGTGCCGAACCAGCGCGTCGCGACCGAATTCACCGCGACGGTCGCAATCAGCAGCAGCACGTTCAAGAGGAAGAAACCCATCGTCGCCCAGACGAGGGCTTTCCACAACCGGTCGGGCAAGCTAGCGCGTTGTTTCATGTTCTTGCCTGGCTTCGATGCTTCGCCGAGGGTGGCGGCCGGCCAGTTCTGGGTCGCGCGATTGTCGGTAGCCATTATCCCTTCCCTCCGGTGACAGGACCGGTATAGAAGAAGCGCCGCGCGCCGAGCATGCCGCCCACCACGAGCAACTGCACGAAGCCCATGACGAGGGCGATGGTCGATGCCAGCGAGTAATCGTAAGTCTCGAACGCCGCTTCGGATGCGGCGATCGAGATCACGCGCGTGGGACCCGCAGGCGCGCCGAGCAGCACCGCCGACGGAAACACCGAGAACGCCTGCACGAACGAGAGGCACGCGGTCATCGTGAGACCGGGAAGCAACAGCGGAAAGTAGATCTGCCGGAACTGTTGCCACGGACTTGCGCCGAGCGTGGCGGCCGCGCGCGCAAGCGTCGGGTCGATGCCCGTCACATACGAAAGCGTCAGCAAAAACGCAAACGGAAAGCCCGACACGATGAGCGAAATCAGCACGCCCCAGTAGTTATGCGTGAGCCGGACTTCATCGCCATAGAGATGCAACGCCTGCACGGCTTGCGGGAACCAGCCGTTCGGGCTGAAGTACGTCAGCATGCCATCCGCGATCAGCACGGTGCCGAGCGTCACCGGAATGACGAGCAGCGTGGTCGCGAATTTCTGATACGGCGACGAGCGCCGCAACGCAAATGCGACCGGCACCGAGACGCCGACGTTGATGAGCGTCGCCGGCACCGCGAGCTTGAGCGTAACGATGATCGTCGGCCACATCGACGTATCGGTGAAAAACGTGATGTAGTTGGCCCACGCGCTGCCGCCGTTCATCGGATTGAACGACAGCATGAGACCGTAGGCGAACGGATAGATGAAGAGCGCGACGATGAAAATCAGCGCCGGCGCGACGAGCCAGCCCTTCGGATCGCGCTGAGCGGGAAGCGTGGCGATCATTTGTCTTCTCCGTACACGAGCGTCTTCGAAGGCGCAACGCGCAACGTGATGCGCTCGCCTTCGCTGTACTCGCCCGCAATGCGCGCCCACAGCTTGCCGAACGCCGTGTTCACGATGACGAGCGAATCGCGGCCGCCGTATTCGACGATCTCGACGAGCGCGTCGAACGCGTTCGGCTCGCCGGGCGCGGCGCGTTCCATGTCTTCGGGCCGCAGCGCGACGCTGACGTTCTTGCTGTCGAAGCCTTCCATCGGCATGCCGAGCAAGCGCACGCCGTTCGCGGTGACCGCGACGGATTCGCCCTGCGTGCCTTCGAGCGTGAACGGCACGACATTGCGAAAGCCCATGAAGCGCGCGACATGCAGGTTCTTCGGCCGCGAATAGACTTCCTTCGGCGCGGCCACTTGCTGCACCGACCCCTCTTTCATCACGACGATGCGGTCGGCCATCGACAGCGCTTCGTCCTGATCGTGCGTCACGTAGATGGTGGCGCGTTCGAGCTTGCCGTGAATGCGGCGGATTTCCGCGCGCATCTCGATCCGCAACTTGGTGTCGAGATTGGACAAGGGCTCGTCCATCAGGACGAGCGGCGGCTCGATCACGATTGCGCGCGCAATCGCCACGCGCTGCTGCTGGCCGCCTGACAACTGGCCGGGCAACTTTGCGTCGTGCCCGATCAGTTGCACGAGATTCAATGCGGCCTTGGCGCGCTTGGTGGCTTCCGCCTTCGCGACGCCGCGCATCTTCAGGCCGAAGCCGACGTTATCCAGCACCGACATATGCGGAAACAGCGCGTAGTTCTGAAACACCATGCCGAAGCCGCGCTTCTCGGGCGGCAACACGTCGATACGCTTGTCGTCCAGCCAGATGCCGCCGCCCGTCAAAGGCTGCAAACCGGCGATGCAGTTCAGCGCCGTCGACTTGCCGCAACCCGAAGGCCCGAGCAGCGCGATGAACTCGCCGCGCTGGATGTTCAGGTCGAGTCCTTTCAGCGCGGCGAGCTGCTGCCCTTCCGCATTGGTGAAACTGCGCGAGACCGAGTCGAGACGCAACTGCTCAAAATCATGCTTCATGGCGAAACCCTTGTGCGAAGCGGCGGCGTCCGATGAGGAGCGCCGCCGCTTTATCAATGACGCGGTATCGATGCCTGGCGTCGATGCTTACTTCGTTTTCGCCGCGCCGATTTCACGGTCCCATTTCTGGAACGCGGCGACCATCGCCTGCGCGTTGAGCGGCACGACGTGCGGACGGTCGGCAAGCAACTTCGCGTATTCCGGCCGGCCAAACTTTTGAATCACTTCCTGACTCTTGGCGGGCGCGGCCGACAGCGGCACGTCCTTTACGGCGGGGCCGGGATAGAAATAGCCGTCGTCGTATGTCAGTGCCTGCTGCGCGGGCTCGAGCATGAAGTTCATCAGCTTGTAGAGCACGTCGAGCTTTTCCTTGGGCACGCCCTTCGGGATCACCATGTAGTGGGCGTCGTTCACCCAGGTCATGTTGTCGAAGGCTTGCACCTTGAATTCCGCCGGCACGATGCCGAGCGCGCGCGGGTTGATGTCCCAGCCCGTCACGGTCACGGTCATGTCACGCGTGCCCTCGCCCAGTTCCTTCATCACCGCCGACGTGCCGCCCGGATAGTAGGGAATACAGTCGTTCAGTTGCTTGAGGAAGGCCCAGGTCTTGTCCCAGCCGTTGACCGGATCGGTCGGGTCCTTGTCGCCGAGCACATACGGCAGACCCATGAGGAAGGTACGGCCGGGACCGGAATTCGCCGGGCGCGCGTAGATCAGCTTGTTCGGATGCGCCTTGCACCACGCGAGCAGTTGATCCGGCGTCTTCGGCACGTCGGTGACCTTTGCGGGGTTGTATTCGAGCAGCGGACCCGCGGGCATGTAGGTGACTTCCAGGCCGTAACCTTGCGCGATGTCCTGCATCTTGCGCGGACCCGGTGCGTACTTGTCGAGCACACCGGGGAACGCCTTGGCGTTGTCGGGCAGCAGCTTTTCCCACAGACCTTGCTGGATGCCGGCCGCGAGCGCATCCGTGCCCGTCACGACGAGGTCGATGTCCGAGCGGCCCGCGCCCTGCATCGCCTTGATCTTGCCCGGCAACTGCGGCGCGGGCGCGTTCGTGAAGGTGATGCTGGAAACGAGATCGGGATACTTCGCCTTGAAGGCTTCGAACCCCTTCTGCGTCAGTTGAAGATTGCCCGCAACGTCGACGATGTTGATCGATACCGGATCGGCCGCATTCGCCCCGCCCGCCGCAAAGGTCGCGCTGACGGCGACGCATACCGCCGCCAGTTTCACTGACAGTCCTGCCTTGAAAGCCATTTCGTCTCCTCACGTCTTTCGCAAGGCCGGTTGTTTTATTGGTGCCCGGCCTGGGTTTGCTTGCTCTGATTTTTCGATACTTCCGCGATTTCGCACGCTGCAGCGCAGCCGCGCAATGCTTCCTTTTACTTCGGAAGTTGAAAAATAGCTAACGCGATCATCGTATGTCAAGCAAATCGACGGAAGCAGATCTTGTTTCCCAACCGGGTCAAACAGGCGTTGACGCTTTGTCTGCCGATGTTTGCTGCGCGCTCTCGGGATATACCCCGAGCGACTTGTTTAACCGCTTTTAACTGGCGTTTCCCGTGAAGGCGCCGCATTACGCACTCGCGCGATGGCGCGGTCCATTTCAACGAGGTCGCGCGCTTCCTTTGCGACGGCAGGCAACGCCGCTTCGGGCGAGCCGCTCAGAAGCGGCAGAAGCGGCCCCATATCCGCGATGCCCGAGAGCGTCACGGCGTCATGCAGGACGCGGATGAGCGAGATTTCGTCGCGTAGGGTTTCGAGCGGGAGGAAGCGGTTATAAAGCTGGCGAGTCTCGTCCATGCGACCGGTTTTCACGGCGTGCAGCAACGCCGTCACCGCGTTAGGCGCGATGCAGCCCGAGCCCGTTGTCCACGCAGCGAGTCCGAATTCACGCACGTGGGTGATCGCCGGGCGCTCGCCCATACCGGACACGACTTTCGCGGCCGGAACGCTTTGCAGCAGGCGGAGCAGATACGGATCGACGGCGGGATCGGCACGCACAATCGCGTACTTGACGGCCAGCAACGTACCGTCATCGATGAGTGCGGCGAGCGTATCGACATCGACATAATCTTCGCTCTTGATATAGAGCGTGAACGGCATGCCGGCTGCATCGACCAGACGCTTGAGGCCCGTCGCCACGCCCAGTGGCGTCGTGAAACCGGCAAGCGGGAGCACCATCGCGGTACGGAAGTCTGTCTGCGAAAGAATGTGCGCCTGGTCGAGCATTTTTCCGTAGTCCGGACCGATGGCGGGAATTACGCGCGTCTCTTGCCTCGCAATCTCGGCAAGCATGTCAAGCAACTCGCGGTACTCGCTCACGGCAACGTGATAAAGATTCGCATTGCCGCCGTATAGGAGCGTACGCACGCCGCCCGCTTCTATATGCTCGACCAGCTTGCGGTTTGCATGAGGATTCAACGAGTAATCGACATTTCGTGCGAGCGGCGGCACGGCCATGACGGACTCGGAAAACTCACTTACGGTAATCGGTTGGATGTTCACGGCGCCTCGCGGTTGTCGTCTGGAACGATCCAAAGTAGCAAGGCACCCCAAAGTTGTCAAACAACTTTTCTGTTAACTAGGGTTTCCCCTCGAATCTATCGATACGGTCGTATGACATCTACGCCTAACTGCCAAACATCCGATTCAGCGCATTTTCGAGATGAGACTTCATAGCTTCGCCGGCTCGTGACGAATCGCGAGCACGAATGGCATCGAGCACATCCAGATGCTCGCGCTGGACGAGACGCTGCCGCTCGACTGTTTTCACGAGCGACAGGTTTCGCGACAGGTTCATGCTGAAAACAATCTGCTCCTCGATAAACGAGAGCACCGTAATGAAGAACTGATTCTTTGATGCCTTTGCGACCGCAAGATGGAACGCGAAGTCGTCTTTCGCGCCAATGCCTTCTTGCGCCTCCACCACGCGTTCGAGTTGTTCCCAGGCGGCTTCGATGGCGCGGATGTCGTCGTCATCCGCCTTAAGCGCGGCAAGCTCGGCTGCGCCTGCTTCCGTGACTACACGAAATTCGTAGCATCGGCGAATGTCTGACAGCGTTTCTAACGGAGCGAAGCGCCGCACATCCGGGTCTGGACGACGACCGACAGTAGTGCCCGATCCGCGCCGCGTGACGATGATGCCGTCCGCGCGTAGTCGCGCCAACGCCTCGCGCACGGTCGGGCGCGAGGTCGCAAAGCGTTCGGCAAGGGCGTGTTCTGTCAGAAGACGATCGCCTTCCTTGAATTCGCCTTCCATGATGCTGTTGAGGATATCGCTGTAGATTCGGTCGGCGAGACCATGCGATTTACGCTCGTTCATGTGTACGCTGGACGTGCTTGTCAGAGTAGGGAACGATTGTAAGGCAAATTTTTGCGTTGTCGCGATAACGCGTGAAGGCCGACGCACGCCATGCTGCGTCGGCCTTCTTCACTTCACTTCACTTCACTTCACTTCACTTCACTTCACGCACTGGGCATTACCACTGATGCCCCGCTCCGATGGTGAAGCCGACATTTCCGGAACTGCTTGTATTGCCGGAAGCCTTGATTACCCAACTCTCGTCTTGCGTAACATGAGAGATGCCGAGTGCCGCGCCGGAGGCCCCGGCGTAACGTGCGCCGGCCAACGCGACCATGGTCTTGCCCGGAGCGGTAGGCTGCGGCAGTCCGGCTGAAGCCATCGCGGCCGCGATACCGCCATAAGCCGCTTTCGCCATGTTGTTGATCTGGCCTTGCACGCCCGCGATACGCGAGTCGGTATAGTTCTGCGCCTGTGTGGAAGCGAGATTCAACTGACTCACATTGACCGCATCGGTACTCTGCGTGCCCGCCGCGACGTTCGTGATCTGACGTTCGTTACCCGCAGACCCGACCGAAACCGTATTGACTCGATCCGCCACTGAGTTAGCCCCGAGCGCGACGGAATTGTCCGCAGTAGCGCTGGCATTCGCGCCCATGGCAACGGAATGCACGCCTGTCGCGCTAGCGACTTCAGTGTTGACATCGCCTTGCGCGGCGAACATTGGGTTGCCACCGCTCATGGCGATGTTCGTCACGCGATCGATTGCGGCATTCATCTGGTCGACGTTGACCGCGTCGTCGCTCGCAACGCCGGCAGCAACATTGTGGATTGTCGTGCCGCCTGCGACGTTATTGCCAAGCGTGATGCTCGAGTAGTTGGTCGACCCGTCCGCGTTGTGGTCATAGGTCACGGAAGTATTGGTCGTGCCGTCTCCATTAATGAGACCGGCGCCCTTCAACTGCGAGACGTTGACGGCATCGGTATCCTGCGTACCGGCTGCCACGTTGGTGATCTGACGTTCCGCGCCCTTCGATCCGACCGACACGGTGTTTGCACGATCCGCCAGCGAGTTCGAGCCGAGCGCCACCGAGTTGTTCGCGATAGCCTGAGCATTGCCGCCGATCGCCACTGATTCCGCGCCCGTGGCCTGGGAGTCCTCCAGCACCGAATTGGCGTGGAAGTACTTGATGCCGCCGCCCGTGTTGATATTGTTGAGCGTCTCGTTGATCGTCGAGATGTCGGTCGTGTTCTGCGTGACGCGGCCGTCGAGATTGGTAAGGGCGTCGCCGACGTTGTTGAAGGTATTACCGTCCTGGAACGTGTACGTCGGCTTAGTGATGGTGCCGTCCTGATTTACGGTCGAACCGCCGCCGAGGGCGTCGGCCGTGCTCGATGCAGTTTTGTAGAGTTGGCTGCCATTCACCGCTTCAAGGCTGTCCGCGCTCACTTCACCTGCGTCCACGTTCTTGATTTTGACCGGCGTACCCACATTGCCCAGCGTGACCGTCTTGTGGTCGCCGTCGTCATATTGGACCGCGTTGGCAATGCCGGTCGAAAGCGACGTCATGCTCGTCGACACCGATGTCGAGAGCGTAAACAACTGCCCGCCGTTCACCGCTTCATTGCTGCCCGCAGCCACTTCGCCATCGGCAACGTTCGTCAGCTTGACCGGGGCGGCGCCGGTGTCGCCCAAGCGAACCGATGTGTGGTTAGCGTCGTCGTATTGAACCGAGTTGGCGACGCCGGTCGAGAGCGAGGTCATGCCCGTCGAGATTGAATCGACGCTCGTCGACAGCGACGTGACGCTGGTCGAAATGCCGTCGATGTTGGTCGAAAGCGAGGTCATGCCCGTCGACACTGATGACGACAAGTTGTACAGCTGACCACCGTTGACCGCGTCCTTGCTGTCTGCTGCTACAACGCCGTCCTCTACGTTGTGAAGCCTCACGGGGGTGCCGGCGTTGCCGAACGTGACCGAGTCGTGGGCCGCGTTGTCATACTGGACGGCGTTCGCGAGACCGGTGGAAAGCGACGCCACCGATGTCGACGTCGATCCCGACAGTGTGTCGATACCTGTTGAAAGCGACCCGACCGTCGTGGACATCGAAGTGGCAAGCGTATCGACACCGGTGGAGAGCGAGGCGACTGCCGTAGAGGTGGAGGTCGAGAGCGTGTCCACGCCCGTCGAGAGCGAGGCAACGCTCGTCGATGTCGACGTCGAAAGCGAATTCACGGACGTGGACAGCGTGCTGACACTCGTCGACACTGAATCGACAGCTGTGGACAGTGTGCTTACGCTCGTCGAAATCGAATCCACCGAGGTCGAAAGCGAGCCGACGCTCGTGGACACTGAAGCAACGCTCGTCGAGGCCGACGTCGAAAGCGAATCGACGCTCGTCGACAGGGAACTAACGCTGGTCGCGGTTGCCGTTGAAAGCGAGTTGACTGCGGTCGAAGTGGATGTCGACAGCGTATCGACGCTGGTAGACAGCGAATTGACAGAGGTCGAAGTGGAAGCCGAAAGCGATTCGACGCTGGTCGAGATGGAGCCCGTGGTCGTCGATACTGAAGCCGAAAGCGTGTCGAAGCTCGTGGACAGCGAATTGACGCCAGTCGACACAGAATCGACAGTTGTGGACAATGATCCAACACTTGTCGACACGGAATCGATGCTCGTCGAAAGCGAAGCGACGCTCGTCGAAGCGGAGGTCGAAAGCGAGTTAAGGCCGGTCGAAGCCGACGTCGAAAGCGAGTACAGTTGGCTGCCGTTGATGGCGTCCGTGCTCGACTCTGTTACATCGCCCTTGGCTACGTTGGTCAGCTTCACTTCCGAAGCGCCGACACCACCCAGCGTGACCGAGTCATGGCTTGCGTTGTCGTATTGAACCGAGTTCGCGAGACCCGTCGACAGCGATCCGACAGCGGTCGAAGTCGAGATGGACAGCGTGTCCACACTCGTGGAGAGCGAGCCGACGTTAGTCGACAGCGAGTTGACCGTGCTCGACACTGCAGTCAACCCGGTTGACAGCGAGGTCACGCCCGTGGAAACCGAAGTCGAAAGAGAGTCGACGCCCGTAGACAGCGAGTTCACGCTCGTCGACACTGAATCGACAGTTGTAGACAGTGAGGTTACCGCGGTCGAGGCCGAGGTGGACAGCGAGCCTACAGTGGTCGAAGCCGACGTCGACAAGGAATCGATACTTGTCGATAACGAGGTGGTCGTGGTCGAAACGGAGGTCGACAAGGAGGCTACGCTCGACGAAGCCGAGGTCGAGAGCGAGTCGAGGCCCGTTGAAGCAGACGTCGAAAGCGAATACAACTGACTACCGTTGATGGCGTCCGTGCTTGAGTTTGTTACATCGCCTTTGGCGACGTTGGTCAGCTTCACTTCGGAAGGCGCGGCGATACCGCCCAGCGTGACGGAGTCATGGCTTGCGTTGTCGTACTGAACCGAGTTCGCGAGACCCGTCGACAGCGACCCTACGGCAGTCGATGTCGAACTTGACAACGTATTGAGACCGGTGGACAGCGAACCGACGTTTGTCGACAGTGAGTCGACGGTAGTCGACACCGAGGTCAACCCGGTCGACAGCGAGTTCATCCCCGTGGAAACCGAGGTCGAGAGCGAGTCGACACCCGTGGACAGGGAAGTCACGCTCGTCGATACTGAATCGACGGTCGTGGACAGTGAAGTCACCGCCGTCGATGAAGAGGTAGACAGCGAGTTCAAAGTACTTGAAGTCGACGTCGATAACGAGTCCACGCTCGTTGACAAGGAAGTGGCCGTCGTTGAAACCGTTGTGGATAACGAATTGAGACCAGTGGAAACCGAATCTACGGTGGTGGAAAGGGAAGCAACCGTTGTCGACACCGAACTGATTGTCGTCGATAAAGAGCCGACCTGCGTGTTCAGCCCGTTGATTGCCCCACCTACGTCATGATAGGTCGTTCCGGCTACTGAATAAGACGGGGGAGAGATACTTGCGCCACTCACGGACGCGCCGCCGCCCAAACTAGACGCGGTCGTCGAAAGAGCCAGATATAACTGAGCACCGGTCACGCCATCATGACTTCCTGCTGTCAGTCCCCCCGGCGCCATGTTCTGAATTTTGTTGTTGCCCATGTCGAACGTGGTACCGGTACTGATCGAGAAGGTCGATGCAGTGACCGAGATATTGCCGGGAGTCATCGTCATGAGGGTCCCGCCCCCGGCTCCCATTACAAGTGTATTGGAATCGACAGCGACGGCGTAAGCGCCCATTCCCCCGCTTGCTGAATAGGCAACCAGACCCGCTCCAGGATGATTGGTGCCATCACAAGCCACAGAAGACGTTTGCACGACGTTCCCTGCGCCCTGGTCACTCAGGCAACTGGCCGGAGTATATCCGTCCGATAACACACCGACGGAATACCCACTTCCCGCCTGCGCGCTGCCCGCAGCGAGTGCGAACACCGCCAACACTGCTGCGTTTGTTCGGCCACGCTTGCTTTTGGTCCGCGCATTTTCCGCTGCGGCAACCCAGCTTTCCGATGCCTGACTCCAAACCACGCGATACGTCTTATTCATCAAAACCTTCTTCGAGTTCAAGTTGAAATTCTTTTTCTTCGTGATTTCCGACACGGACTGATGTGCTCGTAATGAGCAACACGGCGCTTGACCAAACGCGACATAGACCGCTTGGCTCGGGGCCATCGGATAAACATGAAGAAGCAATAATCGTCAGAGCTTCGATTATTTAGGTTTCCAAAACCTAATCACGCATGTCAGAGTGTCACCAGGACATGGAGCCTCTGACATTCCTCAATCGCGCGGCAAGAAGTCTCTATCCACGCTTGGATTTTTGTCTTATCGAAGCGTTTTTTCCATTCAGAAAGTCTTAAAAATGCATCGAATATCTGAACGTGCTGAAAGATGTATTTGCCGAAATTCAGCGATGTATAAATACGAAGAAGATTTAGCAGGCGATATGGTCATTCAATTGCCATTAGGCAGTTATAAGATGAGTCAGCAGGAAATTAAACAGAAGTTGTGCGTATTGGAAAGCGTTACCAGTATGCGAAGACACGCGGTAACCGATGCTGCATGCGCATGCGTCAAACATAAGCGACAACATCGGCTATCAACTTGCGATGAATAAGCAAGACAAAAAAAAGCGCGTCGCGATTTCTCGTCGACGCGCCTTTTCAAGCAATTGAAACTTCAAAGAGACAACAACTGCCGCGCCTCCTTTGCGCTCGCCACCGGCCGGCCATACTCCGCGCACAGCGACGCCACGCGGCTCACCAGTTGCGCATTGCTCTTGGCGAGCGTGTCTTTGTCCCAACGCACGTTGTCCTCCAGACCCGTGCGGCAGTGGCCGCCGAGTTCCAGCGTCCAGTGATTCACTTCGAGTTGATGCCGGCCGATTCCTGCAGCCGTCCATGTCGCCTCGGGCAAGAGTTTGCCCAACTGCTCTACTTCGAACTGGAGGATCTCGCGACGCGCCGGTAATGCATTCTTTACACCAAGGACGAACTGCACGTGAACCGGCGACTTGAGCAAACCTTGGTTGACGAGGTCATAAGTGCTGTAGAGCATCGCCAGATCGAAGATCTCGATCTCGGGCTTTACATCGTGGTCGAGCATGGTTTGCGCGAGCGAACGCACGAAGTCTGGCGGATTTTCGTACACGATGGTCGGGAAATTCACCGAACCCGTCGCCAACGAAGCCATGTCGGGTTTCAGATCGAGCATCGCCCCACGCTGCTCGAAAGATCGGCCGCGTCCACCTGTCGAAAACTGAATGATGATGTCCGGACAGTGTTTGCGGATGCCGTCCTGCAATTCTTCGAAGCGGTGACGATCCGAACTCGATTTCTCGTCTTCATCGCGTACGTGCAGATGAACCAGCGTCGCACCGGCTTCATAGGCTTCGTGCGTGCTTTCGATCTGCTCGGGAATCGTGGTTGGCACAGCGGGATTATCTTTTTTCTTCGGTACCGAGCCCGTGATGGCGACCGAGATGATGCAAGGATCAGTTGTAGGCGATTGCGTCACGTTCGTGCTCCTGTGAGGCGCCGATCTAGTCGCCGGCGGTTCGGTTAATTTTAACTAACTAGTACGTTTAATATGTTGCTGGATCGTACGAACCGTTGCAAGCCGCGCAAACCCTTATTCTTATGGACCCAATCGATCTCACGTTCGTGCTTTTTCTGACTCCGACAGTGGAGCGATTGTCGCTTCTGGGCCTGCGAGCGGCTTGCCGAAACACCAGTCGGTAATCGCCGGCCATCAATCGCGCGAAACAGGTGGGCCCGGTCTTGCGTTTTTTGCCTGATCGATTGGTAACTGTCGCATTCGCAGATGGCGACACCCCTTACCGAGCCAACTGCGTGCCAGCGCCCCGGCAATCGCACGCCTTGCGGCGGCGAACCGCGTGTTCATAGTAAGCGCTCCTTCGAGGTCATTTGTTTCCCGCAAAATGCCGTCAGTTCACAATAGGTCGCGTATTCGCCCCGACCTCGAGAATGCCAAGACAACGGCAAAAAAATCCGATAGCTGCCTCCGCCAGTAGACGCCCTGACGCTTACATACAGTATAGAAGGCGGCATTTGCTAGCTGTAGAAGTGACGTTGGCCTTTTGTATGCCGCGACGCCGCATATGGCATGCAAAATCGCATTTGGCGCTCTCGCTTGCAATTTGCGAATTGTGTGTCACACAGTGCGAGACTGCAAAAAACGCCTAGTGCGGCTAATCAGTGCCGGTGCATAACCGCGCGCAGTGAATTTGCCCGTGACCTTCAAACGGTCGGTTCAATGCGTATGCTGCATTCAATCGACCAAATGCAGAATGCAAATTGACGCGGCGCACGAGCGGCTCAAGGGAACCAAACGCCACCAAAGCACTTGGCACAGACGAAGTGCAACCGCCCATTGGCATTCAAAATCCAATGCGCCTATCGAACGATGACGACAGGCGGGCGATAAACCGGCGGCGCATAGATCGCGCGCGCGGCCGGCGTCACGACATAGGTCGGCGCGGGCGCCGCCACTACGACCGTACGCGGCGGCGGCACCGCGACGGGCGTCACAACCACCGCATGCCCTGGCACGTAATAAGTCGGAGCAGGCGGAGGCGCGTAGTAATAAACCGGGCGCGGCGGTGGCGCGTAAATCACCGCGGGCCCAGCATACGAAACGACGACTGAAGTTCCCGCCCATGCGCTCCCTGCGCAAGTGAGGGCAAGGGCGGCAAGAGCGGAGATACTGAGCAGACGAACTTTCATGGCGATGTCCTTGAGTCTTGAGAGGAAGGCGGCGACCAGCAATGCCGGCCAGCAGAACGATATCGAAGGACCGCGAAAAACGTGAGCGCAAACATGTTTCACTGGATGTCGAGAAAGACTTGCCGGACGATGCATGACACATGGCGACATGATTCGTCGTTTCCCCGAGATTGCCTTCGCTACGCGGCTCAATAAAATGTCGTCACTGTCTGGCTGCATCGAATTCACGGAGAACCGACATGCAAAAGATTCCACGAGCGTGCGTGGCCGGCATTCTCGGCTTCACAATCGCCACGGCGGTCTTCGCACAAACCGCCACGCAGCCAATGGGCGCAAGTCCGCATATCGAGCAGGTCATGCACGGTCTGCAGACGCGCTTCGCAAGCGCCAACACCACGCACGACGGCAAGCTCACGCGCGCGCAAGCATCGTCCAGCATGCCGATGGTGGCTCGACATTTCGACGAAATCGACACGCAAAAAGCCGGCTACGTGACGCTGCCGCAGATCGAAGCCTTTATGCATCAGCATGCCGCGCAACGCTAACGGAGATCGCCGATGGAAGCACTTCCGAAAATCATCGTGCTCGACGACGAAGCCGAACTGCGCAACATGCTGCAACGTTTCCTCACATCGCAAGGCTTCGAGGTGCGGGTCGTGGAAAACGGCAAGCGGCTCGACCGCTATCTGCAACGCGAACCATACGACCTGCTCGTGCTCGACTGGATGATGGAGCCGGAAGACGGATTGTCGGTATGCCGGCGTCTGCGCACCGAAGGACACACGCTGCACATTCTCATGCTGACGGCCAAGGGCGATCCGGTGGACAAGGTCGTCGGCCTGGAGACAGGCGCCGACGACTATCTCGCCAAGCCCTTCCTGCCGCAGGAACTGGTGGCGCGCGTGCGAGCGCTGCTGCGCCGTCAGAAGATTGCAGCGGGCGATCCCACGCTCACCTCGCAAGTACTGCGTTTCGGCGAGTTTCGGCTCGATCTCGGCAAGCAGCAGATTACGCGCAGCGGTAATGCATTCGAAATGCATTCCGCGCAGATGCAGTTATTGCATGCACTTGGATCGTCACCGAACCGCGCCGTGAGTCGTGACAACCTCATCGCCCGCACGCGCGGACGCGATCACGATGCACTCGATCGCAGCATCGATGTCCAGGTGCTGCGTCTTCGCCAGCTCATCGAGGAAGATCCGGGCAAGCCGCGTTTCATCAAGACGGTATGGGGCGTCGGCTATATGTTGCTTGCGGACGTGGAAACGTGAGCCTCGCGCCGCGGTCCCTTTTTGCACGCAATATTCTTTTGCTCGTGGCGCTGGTGGCGGTGAGTCAGGTATGCGCGCTCGCCGTGCTGCTCCATTTCATTCAGACGCCGCGCATCGAACGGGCGGCGACCACATTCGCGGCCTACATCGAGACGCTCGATACCCTTCTGAAAGCAAGCCCGCCGCAAGCATCGAACTCCATCGCCGCTCATCTCGAAGTGCGCGCCGCCCTGCCCGAGGACGCGCGCGAGACGCCCGAAGAGTCGCGCTTGCGCTTCTATCGCACGTATCAGCGTCAGACTTTCATCGATAGTTTGCGAGCGCATCTGCCGCCAGACATGCTAGTGCGCTGGGAAAGCGGCGCGACGGCGGCGGATGGCCAGCAGCGCCTCTGGATACGTGCGCATCTGTCCGGCGAGCCACGCTGGGTCGCCCTGCCCGTGCCGGAAGCCGCGCACGACGACGGCCTCGCCACGGCCCTGCTGCTATCGCTCGGCCTTGGGGCGCTTGCAATCGCGACCGCGTATTTGATCCAGCGGCATTTGAACCGCCCGCTCGAACACCTCGCCGATGCCGCGCGGCGCCTCTCTGCCGGCGATGAACCCGGCGTCTTGCCGATAGACGGCCCCACCGAGATTGCCCAGGTTAGTCGCGCGTTCAACCAAATGAGCGCTGCCCTGAGCGAAGCGGACGCCACGCGAGCACTGATGCTCGCTGGTATTTCGCATGACATCCGCACCCCGATGACGAAGCTGCGCCTTGCGATGGCGATGTCCTCGGCGAGTGCGGCGGACGCTCACTTCACGGCATCGGCGGAAGGTTATCTGGATCGGATCGACAGCATCCTCCAGCAGTTCATGGACTATGCAGGGAGCGGTGCCAAGGAAGCGCCGGTCGTGGGAGACATAAACGCATTGATCTCGAATCTGGCAGCGGATTTTGCGGGCCTTGGCCACGAGTTCGCGCTTACGCTCGGGCCCATAGAGCCGTTCGCCTTCCGTCCCATCGGCATGATGCGCGTACTGATGAATCTGATGCAGAACGCCATACTCTATGGCGTCGTCGGACTCGAAGTGCGTAGCTGGACCGATACGCGATTGCATGCTGCATGCATTGTGATCGCGGATCGCGGCAAGGGGCTTGGCGGTCAGGACCCGGAAGCGCTCAAACAGCCGTTCAAGCGCGGCGGCGGCGAGGCGCAGCCAAAAGGCACGGGATTGGGTCTGGCGATCGTAGAGCGCATCGCTCGGCAGCACGGCGGAACGCTAGTTTTGCGGGCACGCCATGGTGGTGGCGCTGAGGCGTGCATTGTCTTGCCGCTTGGTATTTAAAATTCATGCGCGGCTTAACAGTATTTTGCATTCGTTCTCCGGTGAGCCCATACTGTTCTCGTAAGATGAAACGGTCGCGCAGCAGGACGAAATATCAAACTGCCTGCGGGTGCCTATGGCTCGCGCCCACATCCCTTGAATCAAAAATCGTCACCCGGTTGCCATCGACGCTCCAACTTGAAGACGCTATCAATCTGAATAGATGGACCGCGCATATCGTCGACCGCATACCCATAGCGAATCTGAGTTGCTGCAGTGCAATGAGCGTGTTCGGCGTGTAGGTCCGGTGTGGGGCACGCAGGCATGCTGTTGGGGCGCGGGCTGACGAGGTAGTGCATTCATCGACAACGCAAAATTACCGCCATGCCTCCGAAGCGTCAGATTGGCGTACTGAGCTTCACCATTGTGCAGGAGCTGAGGTCGGCATCGCACTTGCTTTAAGTTGATCGCGTTGTTGTGCGCCGCAGCACTCATGGCGTGGAGCCATCACAGCACCGACCGATTTGCGATTTCTTTCGGCTTATCGAACCGATCGCCAGTATCGCGCTCGAACCAGACATTGCGCCTAAACCCGCGAGTGTTTAAGTGCGTACCGAATACAAAAATAGCAAAGACACGTATTACAGCGTGGCGCGCGACGCCACCGTTCAAATCGAAGACGCTCATGGCCAGCGCGAATAAGCGCTCGAGCGTCCCGTCCGCCAAATCGATGTAATGGAGGAAGTCATGCGTATCACCGTCAAGCTGGATGGATTCGAAGGCGCGCAATCGGCCGCCTACGCCATTTTGTGGCTCGACAGAGAATCCAGCCGCTGGTCACGCGAAGGTCACCAATCGATGGACGTGCCTGATTGGGGCGATCTAACCAAAGGCGCGGGCGACACCGTGATCTGCGGGCAGGATGCGCCGCAACCGATCTGCGTGCTCGAACAACTCGATTTCGACGTACCGGGCGGTCCGCCCGAAGGGCTCGCCGGACGCGCGCTCTGGTATACCGATCAATCCGGCGCACAGAGCGAGGGACGCTGGCATGTGCAATGTATCGACCGCGCGCAGATCAAGGCGGAGCACGGCGTATTCGCTGGCGAGGAGGTCAACTGGACCGCGCTCTGAAGCGGGCAGGCACGACATCTCGAAGATAATGGGTCGCCGTTCGGTAGCGGCATGAGCGGCCTGACGAAGATTGTCGTGCAAAAGCGCAATCGCTATCGCGCGGTAATTGGAAACTGCGCGGCGGTCGAACACCATGCCCGTGCCGCGCCGGCCAACGAAACGAAGACCACGCGGACCGTCGTAACGCCCCCTCGCCTCCGATCCTGGCCGCCAGTCGCGCGGCCTGTCAACTGTCGCTCTATTGCGTGCTCGCTGCGACGCGACGCGCCTTGATTTGCATTAAGCATCCCGACAGTTGGTCGATTGAATGCAATCGCTCTGGTGTTTTCCCTTGCCCCATTTAGCACGGTTAAATTGGTAGTATCAGGGGCCGGGCCGCGCGTCGAGAAGACGTGGCACACGGCGCACGTTGCCGCGCGATCGAATGGCTCCATGCATGAGAACGCGCTCCACCGAACGACCTGGGAGGCAAGATGAATCAGAAATTCAGCGATCCGTTCAGCCAGTTTGCCGCCATGTTTCAGCAGTATCAGCTTCCCGGTTTCGATGTCACCGCGATCATGGAATCGCGACGCAAAGACGTCGAGGCGCTCGCGGCCACCAATCGCGTTGCGTTCGGCGGCATCGAGGCCTTGCGCGACAAGCAACTTGAAATCTTGCGGCGCACGCTGGGCGATCTGGAGGATATCGCCAAGCAAATGGCATCGTCGGCCGCGAAACCGCCGTTCAACGCCAACGAAGTCGTGCAACGGGCATTGCACAATGCGCTCGCCGATATGCAGGACATCGCCCGCACCACGCAGCAGACGCAGGCCGAAGCGTATGCGCTCGTCACGAAGCGCATGGAGGATGCGTTGCAGGAACTGAAGGCGTCGGTCAACAAACCACAAGCTTGATCGCGCGAGATCAGCCAACGGTCCGGTGAGCCGTCGCTTACGTGGCGACGCTCACTTCTTCGCCTGCGTCGTGATCTGGAACATGTCCACGACGACTTTATCGCGTCCGTATTTGCCGGTGAGCGCCGTAAGACGCTTGTCGAGTGCGCGCAGATATTCGCTCTTCGCTTCGCTGTCCGGGCGGATGTCATCGAAGAGCGGCGCGGGCGTCACGGTCAATACGATCATCTCCGAGCCGAACGGCTTGCCGACGACCCAATCGCCCATCGAGCCGAGTGTGGCCGCGTAGTTTGCAGGCGCCTGGTTGTCGCGGGATCTTTCGGTCGGCAGCAAATGCACCACGCTGCCGTCGAGCATGAAGTAATCGACTGTGACGTAGGACTCGAACGCGGGCGTCATCAGATCGACGATCAGCGGATCGCCTTCGGTCAGGCGCAACTGGTTCGACCGCGTATGGACCGATGCCGGATGTCCCAACTGCCGGTTCGCCGTCCAGTAAGGCGCGAAGACTTTGAGCAGATCGCATTTGTCGTCGACGACTTGCTGCACGCCGAAGTTGGTGGTCTTCACGCCGGGCACGCGTCCAAGCGTGTCCTTCAAACGCGCGAGCCCGTATTTCTCCGATATGAAACCCTGCACATCGACCGTCTGATCGTGAACCGATGCCACGAGCGCCGAACACGGCGCGCTCGCCAGCACCGGCGTGACCGCGGCCATCGTAAGCTGCGGTGCGGCGGCGACGGGAACGGCAGGCGTTATCGCGACCACCGACGCGCTCGCTTGGGGTTCGGCGCTCGACGGTCTTACTGGTTCGACCGGACTTGCGCTCGCGTTCGAGGGTGGCGCTTGTTCGCTGTTTTTTGACCGCTCGAAGAAGTAATAGCTCGCGCCCGCAGCAATGATCGCCGCAACTGCTACGGCTCCGATCGCAATACTGGGGCCGACTTCGCGCTTCGGTTTATTGCTTGCGGGCGCAGCGGCAGGCGGTTCGCTAAGCTCATCCAGGAACTGCGTGACGCTCGGCGTTCGCGCCTCGCGTTCGAACGCCAGCGCGCCCTTGAGCGCCTTCCACTGCTTGTTGCCCAGATTCTCGGGCCGCTGCGGCTTCATGTTGGCGCTCTTTGCCTGCAGCGCGGGAACGCGCTCGAACGGATGCTTCCCCGCCAGCAATTCGTACGCTATACAGCCAAGCGCGTAGATATCGTCACGCGGATCGGGCTCGCGATGCTCGAGCATCTCCGGACTTGCATAGGCAGGCGTGAGCGCGCCCAGGCTGCCGGGATCGAAGACCGTGGCCTCGCTTTCGTCCTCGGGGCGCGTGATTGCACGCGAAATGCCAAAGTCGATCACCTTCACTTCCGCCGTATCGGTGAGAAAAACGTTCGGCGGCTTGAAATCGCAATGGACGAAGCCTCGCTCGTGCGCGTATGCGAGCGCGTTCGCCATGCCCTTGAAGATCGGAAACATTTCGGCAAACGGCAGACCCTTGAAATTCGGGTTCCGAAGCATTCTTGAAAGCGGCTGGCCGGAAAGATATTCCATCGTCAGATAGACGATCGAGCCATCGCGATCGAAATCGTACACGGTCACGATGTTGCGATGCGCGAGTTGCTGCGCCTTGCGCGCCTCGCGCTGCAGTGCGATCAGCGATTTCGGGTTGCCGCGAAATTGAAGATTGAGAACCTTGATCGCCACGTACGGCCGTCGATCCGACGCTTCCAGCTTGCGCAAGTCGAGCGCTTTGTAGACCGTTCCCATCCCGCCGATGCCGAGACATTCCTCCAGCACGAAGCGATTGTTCAGCGTGTCGCCGACACCCTTGACCTGAACGACTTCCGTGAGCACCTGCGTGGCGTGGCCGGACGTCGATGCGCTCGCGTCGCCCGATGCGCGCGGCGGCAAAGGCGCCGGGAAACCCGGCGTGGTCTGCATGCGTGTCTCGTCGCGGCCGGGCGCGAAGCCGGTGCCGAACTCTGTTTCGGGATGAGCGAGCGCCACATGTTCGATGCGGCGTCGAATGGCAACGTAGATATCGGGTGGCAGAGGCCGAGCCGCGTGCTCCTCGTCGAGGATCTCCATGAGCCGTTTGGCCGGAGTTCGTTCGATGGCGAGCGCGCCATCGACCCCGGCAAAGAACTCGTCGCGCGACCCGCCGTCGCCCCGATATGTACGAATCGCCTGCGCAAAGCTTGTCATCTGTGCGACGCGACGCGGCTCCAAATCGACCGACAATTCACTTGTCGTAACAAATACCCAGTAATCGCTTGATACTAGCCTCCGCATGCGCCTTACGCAAATGGCGTTTTCGATGATGCGCGGCATCGCGCACATGTCGTTCGGATACCGACATGTTTGGTTCGGGTGTTGGTTCGGTTAAGTCAGGTACAGGCTTTTGCGTCTTATTGCGCGCGGTTGGCCAAGCGGCTCGTCGCTGCGTAAAGCACGTCACACATGGGGTCCGTCGATTCGTTCATGCCAAGGCGTTCGACTGGCATACCTGATGCATGACATGACCGGAAAGGGTACGACGTTGCACTCTCGATCAGGCATGGTGCATTCAGTGAATCACGCATGCATCATACAAACGGCCAAGGGTTTCACCCCTCCGCCGTCTTGCCGCTTGGCACATCCGGTCAGAATGAAACGGTCGCGGCGGCACGAGTAGTCTTGCGTGGCAGCGTCAGACGAAATGCATATACTGAACGCGTTCTGCGTTCGTCGAATGTGCATGCTGCATGCAAGGTAAGTCGACGCGCCGCATCTGACCGGGATCGGCGCGGCTTTAGGCTTTCTCACTTTTTTGGAGGACACAGTCATGGCCATCGTCAAAATCAAGGATCTCGCGGACAGCATCGAGTTGGACCGTCAGGCAATGACCGCGATCACGGGCGGTGCACGCAACGGTGCCCGTCCGCTCTTTCGTATCAGGCCAAAAGCGAAGGCGAATCGCGTGGTCGATTATCCAGGCGTGCCGGTGAACGATGTGCCCGCTGAAAAGCCTGGGCCATTCACGACCAAGATCGTGTCGAAGAAGTAGCGTTTGAGGACACGGCGCTTACGTCCGTCGATGTTCGCGGGGTGAACGATTAGCGTGCTGCTTATGCATCGAAGCAAGCAGCAACGCGAGGCACGGTGGTCGTAATACAAAATGCCACCGCGCTGCATCATGCATGCAAAACGCCAGCGAGCGGTGCGTCAACTACGCACCGTCATCCCGATCGAGCCCATTCCGCCCGTCAATGGCGTACCGATCGACCGCCCGCTCCGCTTCACAAGCGCAAGCCTGATACGTTCGCGTGTATCGCCATCGAAATCGCCGAGATATCGCGTCTTACCGGCCACGACCGCCCCAACCGGCAAGCCATCCAGAAACAACACGCGATTGCCCGCAATCGCCGGCACCTTCTCGCCCGGCAGCAACGTGCCCACGAGGTTCAGCGGATCGACCGCGCCAAGCGCGACGAGCGCGCCCTCTTTCGCCCGCCTGCGCACGTCACGCAACAGCGGCACCGCATCTGGCAATGCAAACTGCTCACCCGCGAGGCCCGCAACAAAGCGCCCGCCGCGAATCTCGCCACGCGCTTCGAGCCGATGATAGACACGCAGCAAATCGCGCCACGGCGGCAGCCACTGCGCTTCGCGTTCGAGCAGTCGCCAAAACACGACACCATACCGGCGCAACAGCGCAAGCGCGACGTGCTCGATGTCCGCATCATCGTTGGAATTGGCTCGACGCAAGAGCGCCCAGCGGCCCGCATCGTCCATCCCGCCGATGAAAAGCCCGCCGCGCCGCTGCCGCCGCGCGAACACATTGCGCTTGGCGGCCGGCGCCAGAAGCGCGCGCAAGCCCGCAAAACTGTCCGCGTTGACGAGGCCCAGCGCGACCAGTTCGCCGAGCCCATCTTCGAGTTCCGTGCGCAGGAGCCGTACATCGGCGAGAAGTTCGTCGAAGAACATCGCGCCGTGCGTGCTCAGGGCCTCGAACACGCGTTGCGCGCGCGACGACAACTGCGGCGCTTCGTCGGGGCGCATCAGCGTATTCCATGCCCCCAGATGGCGACGCGGCAGCAGCACGATCGGCGTGCCGCGCACCGGGCCACCCGTCGCGCGCGCACGGCCGGCCGGACGCGTCCACACGATCTTGCCCGCACGGCAAGCCTCGTCGAGCCACATGCCCGAGTAATCGGCGATGCGCGCCGGCAGGATTTCATCCTCCCACGCCACGGCGGGCGCCTCTAAGCCTTCGAGCTGTTCGAGCACGCCGAGAAGCGCATCGCGGCCTTCGCCGTGAGAATCCGGCGCGACGCGTTGCCATTCGAACAGGAAACGCATGAAATCCTGCCGCTCCACGGGTTCGATTTCGCGACGCAAACGCCGCACCGTGTAGCGATGAATCCGCGCCAGCAGATGCCGCTCGCACCATTCCTCGTCTTTAGCCGTGGGCGTGAAGCAGCCACGCATCACATAGCCTTCGGCTTCCAGACGCGTCAACGCCGAAGCCACGCTCGACGCAGGCAACGCAAGCGGACGCGCAATTTCCGGCACCGTCAGCGGACCGAACCCCGAGAGCCGCGCGCGGACGATCTCGACGAGCGCGTCATCTTCAGTCCAGGCATGGTCGAAACCGGGCGGCGGCTGCAGTGCGGGATGCATCGGCGCATGCGTATAGACCGCGCGCAGGCAGGCAAGCCGCTCCACGGCGATCCACAGCGCGTCGTGCTCCGCAATCTGCAAGCGCGTCGCACGCCCGGCGCGTGCGAGCGCGTCGAGCCACGCTGGCCAGCCGTCGCAACGCGCCGCCTCGCCATGCGCGATGCACGCGAGACCGGTCAGCGCTTCGTGCATCTCATCGGCGCTCGTCACCGCGGGCCAGGCTTCCGCGCGCACGCTTTCGATAGCGTCGGCATCGAGCGCGCCGAGATCATCGGTCGATTGCGGATCGGTCCAGCGGCGCGCCAAGACAGCCCGCGTGCGGCGCTCTTCGAGCGGGGCGTCGTCGAGAAAAGCATACGGCCGCGCCGACAAAATCTCGGCGGCAAGCGGCGACGGCGCGGGCAACTCGCGCGTGACGAGCCGCACATCGCCCGTTTCGATACGACGCAAAAGTGCAAGCCAAGCCTCGCTGTCCATCGCTTCGTGCAGACAGTCGTCGAGAGTCTGCTCGACCAGCGGATGCCGCGGAACCTCACGCTCGCCCGCGATGTTTTCCGCGCACGCGACCTGATCCGGGAAAACGGCGGCGAGCAAGTCCTCGCTTCGCATGCGCTGCAACTGCGGTGCGACTTTGCGGCCGCCCGAATAGCGCGGCAAGGCGAGCGCGTTGGTCGCGTTCCAGCGCCAGCGCACGCCGAAAAGCGGTGCGTCGAGCAACGCCTGGATCAGCACATGTTCCGCGCTTGCCGATTTCAGATAACGCCAGACTTCATCGAGCGCGAAGCTGTGGCTGCCCGTGAGCGACAGGACGATGGCATCTTCCGTCGCCGCCGCCTGCAGTTCGAAATTGAAGGTGCGGCAGAAACGCTTGCGCAACGCGAGACCCCACGCGCGATTGACGCGGCTGCCGAACGGCGCGTGAATCACGAGTTGCATGCCGCCGGATTCGTCGAAGAAGCGCTCCATGACGAGCGTGTCCTGGGTCGGGAGCACGGTCAGCGCGGCGCGTGCGCGTGCGAGATATTCGACGATCTGACGCGCGGCATCGGCGCCGATGCCTTCGGTTTCATCGGCGAGCCATGCGATGGTGGGAGCTAGCGAGTCGCTAAGTGCGTCTTTTCCGCCGTTGGCGTTGCGCGCGGCCTTCGCCGCGTTCGCGTCATTGGCGCCGTGCGCGAGGGTTAAATCCTTCGCGCCCTTGGCCTCGACACCCGCCAACCGCGCATCCACCCCCGCCCGCAACCGCGCGATCGCGAAGGAAAGCTCACTGCTGCGCCCCGGCGCCTCTCCAAGCCAGAACGGAATGTTCGGCGGCTGACCATTCGCGTTCTCCACTCGCACCCGGCCACCTTCGATCCGCATGATCCTGTACGACGTATTACCCAACTGAAAGATGTCTCCAGCCAGACTCTCGACCGCGAAGTCCTCGTTCACCGTGCCGATCTGCAAGCCCTGCGGCTCCAGCAGCACGGCGAAGTCGGCGTTGTCGGGAATCGCGCCGCCGGAAGTCACGGCCGTCAGCTTGCCGCCGCGCCGTCCGCGCAACGTGCGGCTCACCGCATCCCGATGAACATACGACGCGCGCACGCCCTGCCGCCCCGTATAGCCCTCGGCGAGCGTGCGCACCACTTCGTCGAAGCGGGCGCGCTCGAGCGTCGCGTACGGATACGCACGCCCGATCAGCTCGAACAATTCATCCTCGCCCCATTCTCGACAGGCGACCTCCGCCGTGATCTGCTGTGCGAGCACGTCGAGCGGCGCGCGCGGAATGGAAAGCGCGTCGAGTTCGCCACGCCTCACGCAATCGAGCAAGGCCGCGCACTCGATCAGGTCGTCGCGCGAAGTCGGAAAGAGCCGCCCTTTCGGCACGCCGCCGACGTGATGCCCCGAGCGCCCGACGCGCTGCAAGAATGCGCCGATCGATCCTGGCGAGCCGAGTTGGCAGACGAGATCGACATCGCCGATATCGATACCCAATTCCAGCGATGCCGTCGCGATCAACACACGCAATTCGCCGCGCTTCAGGCGCTGTTCGGCGGAAAGCCGCTGCTCGCGCGCAAGGCTGCCGTGATGCGCCGCGACCGCGTCCCGGCCAAGGCGCTCGGTCAGATGCCGCGCCGCGCGCTCAGCCATGCGCCGCGTATTGACGAAGACGAGCGTCGTGCGATGCATGCCGGAAAGCTCGGCCAGCCGGTCATAGACGCGCTCCCACATGTCGTTCGACATGATCGCTTCGAGCGGCATCGGCGGCATTTCGAGGGCGAGATCGCGGGCACGGACGTGACCGACATCCACGATCTCGCACGGCTTTCCGACGCCCGCGAGAAACTTCGCGACGAGCTCGATCGGCTTTTGCGTCGCCGACAAACCGACGCGCACCGGCCGCGCCGCGCCGCGCGCCTCGCACAACGCATCCAGCCGTTCGAGGCTCAGACTCAGGTGCGAGCCGCGCTTGCTGCCCGCCACGGCATGGATTTCATCGACGATCACCGTGCGCGTGGTCGAAAGCATCGCCCGGCCGGAATCGGACGAAAGCAGCACGTAAAGCGATTCAGGCGTCGTCACGAGAATATGCGGCGCGCGCTTTCGCATGGCGCTGCGTTCCTGCTGGGTCGTGTCGCCCGTGCGCACGGCGGCGCGTATCAGCGGCGCGTCGGGGCCAAGCTCGCGCGCAATGCCCGCAAGCGGCTCTTCCAGATTTACGCGAATGTCGTTGGACAAGGCCTTGAGCGGCGACACATACACCACGCGCGTCTCGTCGGGCAGCACTTTGCCGCTTGCCGCGCTTTCCACGCCTTCGCGCACAAGTTCGTCGAGCGCGGCGAGAAAGGCCGTCAGCGTCTTGCCCGAGCCAGTTGGCGCAGCCACGAGCGTGGAACGGCGCGCGTGGATGAGCGGCCACGCGCGCGCCTGCGCGGCGGTCGGCGTTTCGAAATGCGCGCGAAACCAGTTGACGACGGCGGGATGAAAGCCCTTCAGGGCGTCGGTGCGGGTCATGCGGTCATTGTATGAGGGGTTTTGAAACTGCGTTTATCAGGCTTTTTCGGACGAATCCCATGCGAGAAAGGTAGGCTGTCACTGATCCTTACGGCTCCGCGCTTCTGGCCATTTCTACGTCTTATGATCGTCATCAGTCTGCTTTTCGACCATGCGCCTGCCGCGCTTGCCAATCATCGGCGTTATGCGCGCGGGCATGGTTATCGGCACATCGAAATCGATATGTCCGAGATCAGCGGCTGCAGCGACGAAACACGCTGGATCATCAAATACGAAACGCTGCTGCATCAGCTCGGCTTGGCGAATGAGGACGAACTCGTCTTGCTGTTGAACGAGAATGCCGCGATTCTCAGGCCGCTCGCTCTGCCGGAACTCATGCAGGGCCGCGACTGGCTTCTAACCTGCATCGAGTCCGATCTGCCGCAACTCGACATGCAAATTTGGCGCAAGACCGAGCACGTCATGCGTGAGTTGTTCGAGATAGTCACGCGATGCCGCAATGGCGTCGTGCTTCCGAAGGAAGAAGCGCTCCTCTTGCAGGCATTTGCGTATTGTCCGTCGCGGTACCGCGTGGGTGATGTCATGGCTGTCGTGCCCGCCTCCACCAACGTCGAGAGCGTCTGGGCGCACTGGTCTGCTTTCTCGGTCAAGATTTGTGACCAGAAGCATCATCGGCGATTCCGCAATGCGCTCCTCGAACATATCAACGACTGCCAGACGCGCGGCCTGCCACTGCTTTCGCTAAACGACACCGGCATTACCGATACATCCGCCGTCAGTATTCGACAGCCGAATCGGTCCGTCGCGATAGTGACGCTATACACGCCGAACATCGCGATTTACGGCCGTATTGCCGAAGCCAATTTCACGCGATACTGCGAGCGCCACGGTTATACGCTTTACGTGCACCGCGAAATTCCCGCGCATCTGAACGACGGTAAAACCTCGGGCAATTGGCTCAAGGCGGCCTTACTGCGCGAAACCCTCCCGAATCACGAATGGATTTTCTGGGTCGACGCCGACGTGCTCTTCAAGAACATGAACCGGCCGCTCGAATCCATCATGCACGACAAGGAAGCGGTGTTTGCACGCGATATCGGCTATTGGCGCTTCAATTCCGGCATCATGGGACTCAAGCGCACGCAACGTAATTACGATTCGCTTCATCGCATACTCGAAGCGTGCAATTGCATCGACGACAAATCCACTGTCTACGCAAATAAGGGCGATCAATATTATTTCAACGCCGAATTTGCCGCGCGCCCCGACTTCGACGTAACGCAGGTAGCCAGTCTTATCGACTTCAACACACCCTGGATTTATCAGCGGCCGACGAGCTTCATGGTGCATTACATCGGCATATGGGAAACCCATAAAGCGCTGCTGATGGACTACGATCTCAGGCAATCCGCCCGCGATTAACCTGCCTCTGCATGCTTGCGGACATCATCTGGCGAACCCAAGTATGATGTTCGCGGCATCGCGTCACACTCCCGCACGGCGCTGCAACTAAAGCGCAACAATAAAGCTCGAACATGGCAAGTACACGCGCCAGGCCGTATCCCGACGCTCGATTTCTCACTTCACCGCAAGGAGATGCAATTGAACGACGACGTCCAAGGCAGGACAGCAACCGAGACGCCTCTTTCCACCGACCTCCTGCGTAAGCTCGACGCATATTGGCGAGCCTGCAATTATCTTTCGGTCGGCATGATTTATTTGCGCGCGAATCCGTTGCTGCGCGAACCCCTCAAGCCCGAACACATCAAACGGCGTTTGCTCGGCCACTGGGGCTCGGACCCGGGGCAATCGTTCGTATGGGTGCATTTAAACCGTCTCATCAAGCGCGACGATCTCAACGTCATGTTCGTCTCGGGGCCTGGACACGGCGCGCCCGCCACGCTTTCCAACTCTTACCTCGAAGGCCATTACTCGGAAATCTATCCCGATCGCAGCGCCGATGAACACGGCATGCAGCGGCTTTTTCGCGCCTTCTCTTCGCCGGGCGGCATCGGCTCGCATTGCACGCCAGAAACACCAGGATCGATTCACGAAGGCGGCGAGCTCGGCTATAGCTTGTCGCATTCGTTCGGCGCAGCCTTCGACAATCCCGATCTGATCGTCGCCACGATGGTCGGCGACGGCGAAGCCGAAACCGGACCGCTCGCCACGTCCTGGCATTCGAACAAGTTCCTCAATCCGATAACCGACGGCGCCGTGCTGCCGGTCTTGCATCTGAACGGCTACAAGATCGCCAATCCGACCATCCTTGCGCGCATTCCCCGCGAGGAGCTCGAAGCGCTCTTCAAGGGCTACGGCTACACGCCCTATTTCGTCGAGGGCGACGACCCCGACACCATGCATCAGAAGATGGCGGCGACGCTGGAACATTGCATCGGCGAGATTCGCGCAATTCAAGAGCGTGCGCGCGCGAGCAAGGAAAAGGTGGAGCGTCCGCGCTGGCCGATGATCGTGCTGCGTTCGCCGAAAGGCTGGACCGGTCCGAAAGAAGTGGATGGTCACAAGGTCGAAAATTTCTGGCGCTCGCATCAGGTGCCCGTGGCCGATCCGGCGACCAATCGCAAAAATCTGCAGGTACTCGAAACCTGGATGCGCAGTTACAAGCCCGAGGAGTTGTTCGACGGGAACGGCCGGCTGATCGAGCCGCTGCGCGAACTCGCGCCGGAAGGCGCGCGCCGCATCAGTGCGAATCCGCATGCAAACGGCGGCGTGTTGCGGCAATCGCTCGATCTACCCGACATTCGTGATTTTGCATTCGAATTCAAAAGCGCGGCCGGGACGTATCAGTCGCCAACGGCCGTGCTCGCCATTTATCTGCGCGAAGTGATCCGTCGCAACATGACGCGCTTCCGTCTATTCGGTCCGGACGAAACCGCGAGCAATAAACTCGACGGCGTATATGAAGTTTCGGG
Organism: Caballeronia sp. GAWG2-1; assembly: GCF_023631405.1. Taxonomy (NCBI): domain Bacteria; kingdom Pseudomonadati; phylum Pseudomonadota; class Betaproteobacteria; order Burkholderiales; family Burkholderiaceae; genus Caballeronia; species Caballeronia sp. GAWG2-1. The sequence goes on along the minus strand of NZ_JALQDD010000026.1, from coordinate 183,725 downwards.
CAAGCGCTGGCTTGCGGAAACGCTGCCCGAAGATGCAGACGGCGGCTTCCTTTCCGTCGATGGCCGCGTGATGGAGATGCTCTCCGAACACACGCTCGAAGGCTGGTTCGAAGGCTATGTGTTGACCGGTCGCCACGGTCTTTTCGCGACCTACGAAGCCTTCGTGCACGTGATCGACTCCATGTTCAATCAGCACGCAAAGTGGCTCGAAAAAGCAAAGAATGAGATTGCGTGGCGCGCGCCGGTGCCATCGATCAATTTGTTGATCACGTCGCTCGTATGGCGGCAGGACCATAACGGCTTCACGCATCAGGACCCTGGCTTTCTCGATGTCGTCACGAACAAAAGCCCGGGTGTCGTGCGAATTTATCTGCCGCCCGACGCGAATTGCCTGTTGAGCGTCGCGGATCATTGCTTGCGCTCGCACGATTACGTGAACGTGATCGTCGCGGACAAGCAGCCGCATCTGCAGTATCTGAACATGGAAGATGCCATCGTGCATTGCGCGAAGGGCATTGGCATCTGGGATTGGGCATCGACGGATAAGGGCCACGAGCCCGACGTGGTGATTGCCAGCGCGGGCGATATCGCGACCATGGAAGCGCTCGCTGCCGTCGAAATTTTGAAGGCGCAATGCCCCGATCTGAAGATACGCTTCGTCAATGTCGTCGATCTTTTCAGGCTGATGCCGGATACGGACCATCCGCATGGTCTTTCCGATCGCGACTTCGACTCCATTTTCACGCGTGATAAACCGGTCATCTTCAACTTCCATTCCTATGCGTCGCTCGTGCACAAACTCACGTACAACCGCACGAATCACGACAATCTGCACGTGCATGGTTACTGCGAGCGCGGCAACATCAACACGCCGTTCGAGCTTGCGATCATCAATGGCGTCGATCGCTTCTCGCTTGCCATCGACGTGATCGACCGCGTGGAACGTATCTCCGATACCGCCGCGCATACGAAGGAATGGCTCAAGAATCAGATCATCGAGAGCGTGCAGTATGCCCATGCGGAAGGTATCGACCGCGACGAGATCCGCGAGTGGACATGGAAGGACTGACACCATGACACAGGGCATTCTCGTGTTGAACAGCGGCTCGTCTTCGCTCAAGTTCGGCGTATTCATGGCGAACGACGGCGACGATGAGGCGTGGCTCACGGGCAGCGCGAAGGGCATCGGCCGCGACAACGGTTCCTTGACGATGCGTTCTTCCGACAAGCAGATCGATGTCGCGCAGGACCATCTGATGGAGTCGCAGCACGACGCGTTGCAGCGTGTCGCCGATGCCCTGCGCGAACATATGCGCGAACCGCTTGCAGCGGTCGGGCATCGCGTGGTGCATGGTGGGCCAGATGTGCGGGAGCATCGCGAGATTACTTCCGCGCTCAAGGACACGTTGCGCGACGCCGTGCCGTTTGCGCCGCTGCATCTACCGCAATCGCTTGCCCTCATCGACGAAGCGCAGGGCATCTTCACTGGCATACCGCATTTTGCATGCTTCGATACGGTATTCCATCGCACGATGCCGGAGCGCGCGACGCGTTATGCGTTACCGCGAGAGTTTGCCGAGCGTGGTGTCATGCGTTATGGATTCCACGGGCTGTCGTATGAATCTATCGTCAACGCGCTTGGCGCGAAGCTGAAGCCGCGCACGGTCATCGCGCATCTTGGCAGCGGCGCAAGCCTGTGCGCGCTGCAGAATGGCCATTCAATCGATACGTCGATGGGGATGACGCCCACCGGCGGCATTCCGATGGCGACGCGCAGCGGCGACCTCGATCCCGGTGTGCTGATTCATCTCTTGCGCCAGGAGTCGCTCGACGCAGATGCGCTGGAGACGCTCGTGAATCGGCAAAGCGGTCTCAAAGCGTTATCGGAATCGGACGACGATATGCAAACGCTGATCGAACGCCGCGATCACGGCGATGCGAACGCAACGCTTGCCATCGACGTGTTTTGCACGGCGATACGGAAGACTATCGGCGGGTATGCGGCTTTGCTCGGCGGGCTGGATGAGATCGTGTTCAGCGGAGGAATTGGCGAGCATAGCGAGGCGGTTCGTGCGCAGGTTCTCGATGGGCTTTCGTTTCTTGGGGCTTCGCATCGGGTTGTGGAGACCGAGGAGGAACGGCAGATTGCACGGCATTGTCGGCGGTTGCTTGATGCGTGACTGGTTGCATTTGCATGCAGTGTGCCGTCGGATGGTCGGCGGCATTTTGCATGCAGAGTGCAGCGGACAAGACGTAGATCTTTACGTTGCGTGCACTCGTACAAGCAACGCAACGCGCTAACCACGATCCGATTGCACGCCGAGTTTCTTTGACTTTTGCATGCAAAAGGCTGCACAACGTGAAAGCACCAAGCGTGAAGAACGGCCACGTGTCGACGAATGCCGTTCTGCATTCAACGTACCGAATGCAGCATGCAATAGGCAAAGCGCCCGGTGAACAACCATCGCCGGGCGCTTCTTCAACCTTCCTCGGACCACCTCGGTCCTATTTCTCCGAATGATCCCGTTGCCGCAACGACTGCGGCAGCCCATACAAGAGCAGCAGCGCGCAAATCAGGCTCATCGCACCGATGGCATACAGCGCAGGCGTCGTGCTGCCGGTGACATCACGAATACGTCCGACCATCACCGGGCTCACGATGCCTCCAAGCTGTCCAAGCGTATTGATAAGCGCGATCCCGCCCGCCGCGCCAGCTCCCGTCAATAGCTTGGGCGGCAACGCCCAGAACGCCGGAATCGATGCAATCACGCCCGCACCCATCACACCGAGCGCGGCGATCAACAACGCCGTCTGCTTGTCGAACACGCCGGCCGCGAAGAAGCCTGCAGCCGCCATCAGAAGCAATACACAAACGAACTTGCGCCGCTCGCCGGAGCGATCCGACATGCGCCCTACCACGACCATGCAGATCGCCCCGCAGATATAAGGCACCGCCGTCAACAGACCGATGATCGTCGGATTCTCCGTCCCGGCGGCGCGAATCAAATGCGGCGCCCAGAAGTTGAGACCATACGATCCGACTTGAATCAGAAAGTAGATCAGTCCGAGCATCAGAAAACCGGGTGTCTTGATCGCGCCGAAGAGCGAGTGCCCGGAGTCCGTGTGCTGGCTCTGCGTCGCGATTTGGCTTTTCAGGTAAGTCTTCTCGGCGCCCGTGAGCCACGCGGCATCGTCGATACGATCTTTCAGCACCTTCAAAACGAGGATGCCAAGCAGCACGCAAGGCAGGCCGCCAAGCAGAAAGAGCCAATGCCATCCGGCGATACCGAACACGCCGTTCATATGCCCCAGCACGAGCCCGGACAACGGGGCGCCAAACAAACCCGAGAACGCCGATGCAAGAAACAGCAGCGACGTGATACGTCCGCGATAGCTCGCCGGAAACCACAGCGTCAGGTAGTAAAGCACGCCTGGCGCAAAGCCCGCTTCCATCGCGCCGATGATGAAGCGCAAGCCATAGAACTGCCACTCGGTCTGCACGAAAACCATCAGCGCCGTTGCGATACCCCATGAAATCATGATGCGCGCTATCCATCGACGCGCACCGACTTTGTAGAGCAGCAAGTTGCTCGGCACTTCGAAAAGCACATAGCCGATCACGAAGAGACTCGCGCCGAGACCGTAGGCGGTATCGGAGAAACCCAACGTGCTTTGCAGTTGAAACTTCGCGAAGCTGATATTGATGCGGTCGAAGAACGCGAACAGATAACACAGCATGATGAGCGGCATGAGACGCCATGCCACCTTGCGGATGATGTCCGCGGTATTGCCTAGCGCCTGCTCACGCGGCGCACCTACGCTCAAGTCACTCATGTTTGTCTCCTTGCTCGAAGCAAAGTGGCCGGATTGTTTTGTGATATCCGGTCGTATGGTTTGTCGTCGATGATTTCAGATTGCGCGCACGTAATCGGGAACGGGATGCAGGTCGCAGTTGCGTCCTGCCTTCGCGATTTGTCCCGGCACGTCATGGCCGACGAGCGCAGGCAAAGTGCGTGACAACGTGATGAGCTTCTGCAAATCGACGCCTGTGGGTATGCCCATCTCGTCGCACATGTTCACGAGGTCTTCGCTACAGATGTTTCCCGATGCACCCGGCGCAAATGGACAGCCACCCAGGCCGCCGAGCGCGGCATCGAACCGGCGTGCGCCTGCGTTGTATGCGGCGAGTACGTTGGCAAGGCCTAGCCCTCGCGTATTATGAAAATGCAACGTCAACGCACTGGCCGGCACTTGCTCCAGCACGCGCGTAACGAGCCGCGCGACCTGTCGCGGATTCGCCATGCCCGTCGTATCGGCAAGCGTGATGCCATCGATACCCAACTCGCGATATGCCCGCACGATCGACACCACTCGGTCTTCATCGATATGCCCTTCGAACGGACAGCCGAACGCGGTGGCAACCGTTGCATTGAGCATGGCCTTCGTACCTTGCGCGAGCGCGACGATATCCCCGAAGCCCTCAAGCGATGCCTCGCAACTCATGCGCATGTTGGCGCGATTGTGCGTCTGGCTTGCAGACATCACGAGGTTCAGTTCGTCGGCGTTCGCATCGAGCGCACGCTGCGCGCCCTTCACGTTCGGCACCAGCGCGACATAGATCACGCCTTCTTGACGCTCGATGCCCTTGAACACGGACTCGCCATCACGCAACGCAGGAATGGCTTTCGGCGATACAAACGAGCCCGCTTCGATGCGCGTGAAGCCGCACGCCGAGAGACCATCGATCAATGCAATCTTGTCGGCAGTCTCGACCCATTTCGATTCGATCTGCAAGCCGTCGCGCGGCGCGACTTCCTGAACGAGCAAACGTTCATCGTTCATTGAACCGCTCCTTCGGCACGAAGCCTTTGCACTTCGCTTGCATCGAAGCCGAGCGATTCCAGCACCGATTGCGTATGTTCGCCAAGCGTCGGGCCTTGCCAGCGCACTTCGCCTGGCGTATCCGACAGTTTCGGCACGATTCCCGGCATCTTCACCGATGCACCGCCCGGCAAGTCGGCCTGCAGCAACATATCGCGCGCCTGGTAATGCGCGTCGTCGATGATGTCCGCAACGGAATAGATGCGTCCCGCAGGGACTTCCGCAACGGCGAGTGTGTCGAGCACATCGTCCATTGCATGATGCGTGGTCCACGCCGTGATGGCTTCGTCGAGCATCGCACTCTGCCGCACACGACCATCGTTGTGCGCGAGCGCGGGATCGTCGGCGAGATCGGGGCGGTCTATCACGTTCATCAGACGCTTGTAGATCGGGTCGCTGTTGCCTGCGATCACGACGAAGCCGCCGTCCTCGGTCCGATAGGTATTCGATGGCGCGATTCCCGGCAGCGCGCCGCCGCTGCGCTCGCGTACATGCCCGAGCAAATCGTATTCGGGTACGAGGCTCTCCATCAGGTTGAAAACACTTTCCACGAGCGAGACATCGACCACCTGACCGTCGCCTTGTCCGGTCTTGACGCGCAACAGGGACATCAACGCGCCGATCACGCCATGCAGCGACGCCAGTGAGTCGCCAAGACTGACACCGACGCGCGCGGGCAGGCCATCGGCATCGCCGGTTGTATACCGAATGCCACCCATCGCTTCGCCGATTGCACCGAAGCCCGGCCGGTCACGATACGGGCCCGTCTGACCGTAGCCGGAAATGCGTACCATCGTGAGCTTCGGGTTGATTGCATGCAAAACGTCCCAGCCAAGGCCAAGCTTTTCGAGCGCGCCCGGCCGCATATTTTCGATGACGACGTCCGCATCCGCCGCAAGACGCTTGATGACGTCCGCGCCTTCCGGCGACTTGAGATTCACGCACACGGATTTCTTGTTGCGCGACTGTAGATACCACCAGAGTGACGTGCCTTCATGAAGCTTGCGCCATTTGCGCAACGGATCGCCGCCGTTGGGGGTTTCGATCTTGATGACTTCGGCGCCGAATTCGGCCAGCATGCGCGCCGCGAAAGGCGCCGCGATGAGGGTGCCGATCTCGATGACGCGAATGCCCTTGAGGGGTCCGCTCATGGTGCTTGTCTCCATTTATGATTTGCTTGAGACAAGCTTATTGGCGAACGCTCGACCGCGTCCAACCGCATTTTGGCAAGCATCGTTCGCGAATGACGAACGCTCGCTTATGTGCCCGCTTCCACCGATCGCAAATGATCGAACAAAAGACGGCTCACTGGCGACAAGGCGCCCGTATCGCGCACGACGATCACGAGGCTGCGCGCGGCCCACTCCTCGTCGAGCGCGACGGCAGCGAGTCCAAGCTGTCGCCCCATCGCCTCGAATACGCGATGCGGCAACACGCCCACGCCCATGCCCGCCTGAACCATGCGGCAAACGGCGTCGAAGCCCGGCACATGAATGCGCAGCCGCAACGCCTTGCCAGCTTGCCGCGCGGCCAGATGCGTGCGCATATTGATGGAACTGGCCGAATGCAGGCCAATATGGTCGAAGTCGAGCGTATCGGCGAAAGTGACGCGCTCGCGTTGGCTCAGCGGATGATCGCCCGGCGTCACGATCACGAGACGGTCATGGCGGTAATGCGTGGATTGAAGTCCGCGCGTGTCGGCATCGCCCGAACAAATGCCGAGATCGACGAGACTATCCAGCACGCCTTCCACGATGCCGCCGCTCGGCCGCTCCTCCAGATCGATCTTGATCTGATCGTGCACGGTGATGAACGCGCGCAAATCTTCCGGAAGGAATTCGACGATGGCGGAAAGATTCGCCATCATCCGCACATAACCGCGCACGCCGCTCGCATGTTCCGCCAGTTCGATGCCGATATTCTCGACATCGCGCAACACGCGGCGCGCATGGTGCAGAAGCGTTTCGCCCGCGGGCGTGAGCTCCATTCCACGCGCCTTGCGCTCGAACAACACGGCGCCGACCGCTTGCTCGAGTTCCAGCAACCGCTTGCTCGCCGCCGATACCGCGATCGCTTCACGTTCCGCCGCGCGTGTGAGCGTGCCTTCCTCGAAAACCGCGAGAAAGAGTTGCAGCGTGGTGAGGTCGAGGCGCCGGAGCAGGTTGCGAGAGGTCATGGCATGGTGCTTCAGCGCGCGTACTTGAACGTGCCTTGCGCGCTCGCAATCATCACGCGCTCGTCTATCCACGCTTCGCCGCGCGCAAAGTAAAACGAGCGTCCCTGTCGCTCAAGGAATCCTTTGGCGACCACCTTGTCGCCAATACCTCGATCCAGATAGTTGACCGTGAGCGAAAGCGTGAACCCGTGGATGGGCGTGGAACCGCTCGTGAAAAGACCCGCGTAACCGCAGGCGGCGTCGAGCAAGGTAGCGATCGCGCCGCCCTGAAGAATACGTTGACGGTTCAAATGCCCCGCGTGAATTGGCATATTGAATTCTGCATACCCGGCGCGCCATGCCGTAAGGGTCGCGCCAAGCGCTTCGAGAAACGGATTGTCCAGATCCAGGTTCGCCACGTTTGCGGATCTCCTTGCATCGTCGATGCTTGTGGGTGCTGCGCGGGTTTGGAATATTGCATTCGATTGTGCCATCGAGGCGCGCAACGTGCCGCCACGTTGGGTTTCTCGCGCACATCAAAAAACCCGCGCGAGGCGGGTTTTGAAGAGGTCGTTCTAGTCTTAGGCCTTCATTTGGTCGGCGCAACTGCGCGCAAAGCGTCGATTCGGCTGACGAGCTTGAGATACCACGCGAGCATGGCAAAAGTCGCGAGCTTTGCCAAAGACTCGACGCTCGATAAGAACGCCAGCCATGGCGCATGAACGAATTCGGCAGGCAAGTCAGGCACGATGGCCAGCACGCTCGTCAAGCATACAAAGAGCAGCAGATAGCGCGCCGACTTGCGTCCGGCAAGCGCAAAGGCTGCGATAGCGCCGAGCATCGCCTTCGAAAAGATGACGCCGGCAATCTCCTCCGTGCTGCTGTTGGCGTCGATTTCCCAAGGCGCCTCGAATATCGACCATGCAACGACTACACACGCCGACGCTGCAACCGCACGGCGCAGACGATCCGCGTCCGCCACGAGATCTTGAAGCGAGCGCTTGCCTGACGGCGGTTCGAACGGTGGCGTGACAGGCAGCTCGAACGCGACCGGCGGCAAGTCGGCTGGTCTGTCGCGCATGCGCGGGGCGGGCGGCGACATCAGTTCCAGTGGCCCGGGATCGTCACCGCCGCTCATGACACGCTCGCAAAACATGCGGTTGCCGAGCGGTCAAATCTTGCCGCTCCCCGATATCTTTCATTGGAATTCTCCATTCACAAGCGTCAGCGTAGGCGATCAAAAAAACTCGCTCCACGTTCTCACGCGACGCCACATTGCCAAAATGCGTCAACCGCGTTTTTTTTAGCTTGCAATGGAAATAATTTTCCAGCGCCGATTGATGCGCGTGAATCGTGGAAGCTTAATGACCTGAAGCGATCATAAGCAAAATCCTTTTCTCGCGTGAATGGCTTTTTCTATCGGGCAGAGTTGCGCTACGCGTGCCGTAAAGCGTGTCGCACGCGCAACGAATCGGAAAAGTAAATGATCAGTTATACCCGCGAATCACGCAGGATTTTTGTTCCTCTTCGGTTTTCTCGCCTGCAAAACGACCGCAGATTTCCGCAACATACTGTGGTGCGCCGCTGACCTGGCTGGACTTGTGACACACCGGGGCAGTTGTTGCCGACGCGGTGTCGGCTTCGTCTTCCAGCCATTGTGCGAGCCGGGCGCTCATATAGGCTTCCATGTCTTGTCTCCGTACTAAAAACGCAAGTTGCGTCTGACGGTTTAAGCATGCGCTTATCGGCGTCTATTGGCCCTAGTGGATTTCATTAATGGACGAACGGCATTTTTGTGACTTGCTCGAAAAAATTGCTATTTACCGCGTGCCATATCGTTGACAGCAATCTGCTAATTTCTCTGACGGCCGTATTAGCGCCTGCTTTTGCAGACGGTAATGCAGCCATGCTGGTTTATGCAACTCGACTGCATATAGCTTTTTCAAACCACGTTTTTTTCAATGATTGGCCGGCCGGTCAACACGCGCGCCCAATCGAGCGAAGATAAATCTAGCGTGATGTATTTTCCAAGCAAGATAAGTTCGCTCAAGCCCCGTCCCGTTGCGGGTCCTTGTTGCAAGCCGTGTCCGCTGAACCCATTGGCAAAAAGGCAATTCTCGATGTGCGGGTGGGCCCCAATGATCGCATTCTGGTCAAACACGTTGTATTCATAATACCCAGACCAGCATCGTTCCACGCGCAGCGCTTCGAATCCCGGAACGCGGTGCGCAAGCGTCGGCCAAATGACATCGTCAAAAAGCGCGTGATCGACTTCATCGAGCGGCAGGTCGTCCGGATCGTTGTCCGCCGAAGGCGATGTGCCGCAGATAAACGTGCGTCCCTCAGGGCGAAAGTAGACGCCACTCGGATCAATCAACAACGGGCAGTCTTCGAGCACCGCTGGCGACGATACGTTGAAAATGCTGCGCCGCCGCGCATACACCGGAATATCGATGTCGAGCATTGCCGCAATCCGGCGCGACCAAGCTCCCGCTGCGTTGACGACGACATCGCATGCGAACGCTTCGCCGTTCGAGGCAAGCACGCGCTTCGCCTGGCCGCCTTGGCATTCAATATCCGTCACTTCGGCCGCCACGTAACGCGCGCCCAGGGCCTGAGCCTTGCGTCGTAGCGCCTGGACGAGACCATAGCCGTCGAACCAGCCTTCGCCGGTCTCGCCGAACGCACCCGCCGCAAGGTCTTTTGTATTCAACCAGGGGAAGCGCGCGCGCAGGGAAGCGGGATCGAGCAAGGTGATATCCGCGCCGAGTTCGCGTTGCAGCGCATGGTTCTCTTGCAGCGTGGACAGGCCCGGCGGCGTCGCTAGAAAGAGATAGCCGCCTTCGTGCAGATCGACCGAAGGCCGTTCGCCGTTCACTTCGAGCCGCTCGCCAATCGACCGTAAGAACTCGATACCGAACAACGACATACGCACGGAAAGCGGCGTCGAGAATTGCTGTCTGATCGACGCCGCAGACAACGCCGACGACGAGCGCGCGTAAGTCGGATCGCGCTCGATCACCGTGACTTGCACGTCTGGATCCATCAAGCGAAGAAAGTACGCGGTCGAACTGCCGATCACGCCGCCGCCAACGATCACAACCTTGGACACCACGCCGCCTCCGTTTAAGGACTAGCCGAGATTGAAGTCGATGCCCTGTGCAAGCGGCAATTCCGACGAATAGTTGATCGTGTTGGTCGCGCGCCGCATGTAGGCCTTCCAAGCGTCCGAGCCGGATTCGCGTCCGCCGCCGGTTTCCTTTTCGCCGCCGAACGCGCCGCCGATCTCCGCGCCACTCGGCCCGATGTTGATATTGGCGATGCCGCAATCGCTGCCCGATGCCGACAGAAAGCGCTCCGCCTCGCGCAGATCCGTCGTGAAGGCGCATGAGGACAAGCCGTGCGCGGCGGCGTTGTTCGCGGCGATGGCGTCATCGAAATCGGTGTAGCGCATCACGTAGAGAATGGGCGCGAAGGTTTCCTTCAGCACGACTTCGCTTTGTGCGGGCATTTCGACGAGCGCGGGACGCACGTAATAGCCATTCTCGTTACCCGTCACGCTCACGCGTTCGCCGCCGAACACCTTGCCGCCCTCGCCCTTCGCCTGTTCCAGCGCGTCCTGCATGCGCGCGAAAGCCTGCACGTCGATGAGCGGTCCCATCAACACGCCGTCGTTCAACGGATTGCCGACCGGGACTTTTGCATACAAATCCTTGAGGCGAGCGACGGTTTCGTCATAGATGCTCTCATGGACGAAAAGACGCCGCAGCGACGTGCAGCGCTGCCCCGCCGTGCCGACCGCCGAAAACAGAATGCCGCGCAGCGCGAGGTCGCGATTGGCCGTCTGCGAAACGATGCCCGCGTTGTTGCCGCCGAGTTCGAGAATGGAGCGCCCGAAACGGCGCGCCACTTCCACGCCCACCGCGCGGCCCATTTCCGTGCTGCCGGTCGCGCTGACGATATCGGAGCGTTTGTCCGCGACGAGCTTCGCGCCCACTTCACGGTCGCCGATCAGAACCGATGCCAGGCCGGCCGGCGCGGTGCCGAACTCGTCGAGTACATCGCGCATGATGCGATCGACGGCGAGCGCGGTAAGCGGCGTCTTTTCCGACGGCTTCCACACGACCGCATTGCCGCACACGAGCGCAAGCGCCGCGTTCCACGACCACACCGCGACCGGAAAATTGAATGCAGAAATGATTGTGCAGACGCCGAACGGATGCCACGTTTCCGCCATTCGATGACCGGGCCGCTCGGAGGCGATCGTCAGGCCATACAGTTGCCGCGAAAGGCCGACGGCGAAGTCGCAAATGTCGATCATTTCCTGCACTTCGCCCAGGCCCTCTTGCAGGATCTTGCCCGCTTCGAGCGCGACGAGCCGGCCGAGCGCAGCCTTCTTTTCGCGCAGGCGATTGCCGAGCAAACGCACCAGTTCGCCACGTCGCGGCGCCGGAACGTTGCGCCATACGGCAAATGCGCTGCGGGCTTGCGCGAGCGCGGTATCGACATCGGCGGAAGTATGGCGTTTCACGCGTCCGATGATTTCGCCGCTGATGGGCGAAGTGACAGTCATGTCGCTCTCGTTCGCGATGCCTGCGATACCGAGGTCGGAGAGAATGGTCTTGGCGTCCACAGTGAATTCCTTTTGCATGCAAAATTAGTTTCGCTGTTTCCGATGCGAAACAACGGTCAAGTTCGGAAACTATACGCGCAGCGTCCCATGCTCACAACGCTGTCAATATTGGGGTTCTCACCAGTCTCGGTTTGCATACCGAATGCAAACGCCCGAAAAGTCGATGGTATTATCGGAAACAAACCACCTTTGACCCTCCATGTCCACTTTGCCCGCCAAAAATTCGACTGAGCAATCCGCAGCCGATCTCGGACGACGGGTAAAGCACGCTCGCACCGCTCAGAATCTCACGCTGGAAACCGCGAGCCGGCTATGCGGCGTGTCGCGCTCGGCGTTGTCGAAGATCGAGAATGGCTTGATGTCGCCGACTTTCGATGTCTTGCAGAAGATAGTACGCGGCCTGCAGATCGATCTCGCGGAACTGTTCGGCAGCGCGCCCGCCGCCAGCGCAAGCGGCCGGCGCGCACTCACGCGACGCGACGAAGGGCAAAGGCACGCGTATCGCGGCTATCAGATGGAATTGCTGGCGACCGAGCTCGCGCACAAGGCGATGCTGCCGTTTCGCATCCGCATCTCGGCGCATACACTGGATGCCTTCGACGACTGGGGCCGTCACGAAGGCGAAGAGTTTTTGTACGTGATCAGCGGTAGCGTATGCCTCTACTCGGAACTCTATGCGCCGACGCATCTGAATGCGGGCGACAGCATCTATTTCGACAGCCGCACGGGCCACGCGGCGATATCGACCAGCGCGGAAGATGCCGAAGTTCTGTGGATGGCAACCGGTGCCGCCGACGTTCAATGAACGATGACGCGGTTCAAGCGGGCCGCAAAGCGAGCCGCATCGGCATGCGATTCGGCACCACCGTGAAGTTGCAGACTTCGTGAATATCGGCGGCATCCTGAGCCAGGCGCGCCGTGAAATTCGCCGTGAGCATCGAAATGACGAGCCGTATTTCGACCGCTGCCAGATGCCGTCCGGGACACACGCGCGGCCCCGCGCCGAATTGCAGATAAGCACGTGGATCGTGCGTTCCCTGATTTGCGTGCTCGCCCGCCTGCAGCCGATGCTCGCGCAGCCAGCGATCCGGATCGTAGCGCGCGGGATCGCTGAAGTGGCTTTCGTCAAGCATCGCGGGACGATTTAGAAAAAAGAGCTTGGTGCCCGCGGGTAGCCGTACGCCCTGCAACTCCACTTCCTCCAACGGTTCCAGCGACAAATACGGCGCCACCGGATGCAGTCGGCTCGCCTCCGTGCAGACGGCCTCGCATAGATCGAGTTCGCGCATTGCCTGATAACTCGGACAAACGCGCGCGTCGCCGAACGTGCATTTTGCATGCGTCGCGATGCGCGTCTGCAAGGCTTCATCGCCGCCGAGAAACAGGAGTCCCCATGCGAGCGATGCCACCGTCGTGTCTTCGCCCGCGACGAGCATCGTCATGACGTTGGCGGCGACTTCGTCATCGGTGAGGCCGGACTCGGGCGCGTCACGCAGCGCGAGCATCGCTTCGAGCAAATTGCGCGGCTCGCGTGCAGATGCCTCGTCACGCATGCGCTCGCGCGATCTCGACATCAAGCCACGCACATAGCGATGCACTTCGGCCATCGCACGATCGAATCGGCGGTCGCGCGGCAGCCGCATATAGCGCCAGTAGGGAAACGGCGTGGAGAGGCGCGTCATGATCATCGGCAGAAGCTGCGAGAGATGCTCCTGGATGACGCCGCGTTCTTTTTCCAGCGTGTTCGGGTCTTCGCCGAATGCGAGCGCGCTCGTGACATCGACGGTATAGCGCTTCAAATCGCCGTTCATCTCGACGATACGTCCCTCGCGCGCGGCTGACTCCCAGCGCCGCCGCAAACGCTCGGTGATCGCGGCCAGCGTCGGATAGAACGCCTTGATATGCGGCACGGACAGCGCCTGCATCACGAGCCGACGCTGCGGCGCCCACGCTTCGCCTTCGATGGAAAAGAGACCGTTACAGCCGACTTCATCGAACAAGGTTTCGAGCGGACCGTAACGCCGATAACGATGCGGACGTTCACGCAAAACCGCTTGCGACAGCTCGAAATCCGACCACACGACAATAGGCACGCGGCCGAGCTTGAAGCGATACGGCGTGCCCAGTTCCTTCGCCCATCGCTCGAGCGTCAAATGATGAGTCGACGGCGGCAATTGAAAGAGATTGCCCGCGAGCGGCAAGCCGCGCGGCGAAGGCAAGTCGTCGATTTCGCGCAAAGAAGCTGTGACGGACGCGGCATTCATGATCGGCCTCGCAAGCGCTGATGTGCACAGCATAGTGCAAGCGCGACGCGCGCGACGGCCGTTGCGCTTATTGAACGAGAGCGCTTTTTGCCCGCTTCTTGCCAGCAGGCGCCGGCGTTTCGGCAACGACCGGAGCTTGAGTCAACGGCCGCTTGAAATAAGGCGAGCTCAAGGTTGCCGCGCTCATATCGGATGCCGCTTCGAGCAGCGCGGGCGCGAGCTCTTTCAGACGCGTTTCCGGCAAACGGCTCGTCGGACCCGCGAGACTGACGACACCCACGACCACGCCCGTCATCGGATGATGAATCGGCGCGGCCATCGACGTCATGCCGGCTTCGTAGGTTTCGCTCGCGATGCCGTAACCGCGTTCGCGCGCCGCGCGCAAGTCGGTCAGGAACTGCTGAATCGTCTTCGGCGCCTTCGGACCGCCTTGTCCGGGCTTGCCGAGTCCGCCTTGCTTCGACACGAGTTCGAGCGCTTCCTCATCGGTCAGCGACGACAACCACGCCTGTCCGCTTGCCGTGCAATGCAAGGGCGGCTGGCTGCCCATGTCCGGGTCGTAGCGCAGCCCGGACTTCGCGCCCTGCGCCTTGCCGACGAAGGTGATGTGATCGTCCTCCACCACGCCAAGCCGCGCCAGTTCGCCCGACGCCGCCGCGAGGCGGTCGAGCACCGGTTGCGACACATCGAGCACGCCGCCCGTCGAAAGATAGATCAGCGCAAGCGACACGAGCTTCAGCGCGAGCATGTACTCGCCGTGATCCTCGTCCTGGCGCACGTAGCCTTCGTCGATCAACATCGCGAGCAGACGATGCGTGCCGCTGCGGGGAATGCTCAAGGTATCCGCGATGGCGGCAAGCGGCATGCGTCCGCCGTTCTTCGCCAGCAGTTCGATGATGGACAACGCGCGCTCAAGATTTCCTGCCATGTTTCGTTACCTCGAAGTTCCGATTCGGAATTTGAACATGATTCCACCTCGGAATTCAACCGCCATCGTTCAATGCCCGGCATAAATCTCGTCAAGCAAGGCAAGCGTCGCTTCGCGCATGCGCTTCGCGCGCTCGAGCGCGCTGGCGGTCTTGGCCCACTGTTGCGTCGGTATTTCGAGTGAAAGCGGCAAGTCTTCCGGCAGTGCATGCAAAATGCCAGACAAGTCGATACCGCCTTCACCCGGAATCATCCGCTCGCAGCGCGCCTGGAAAAGTAGTGTTTCGAGGTCGGTCGGGCGCTCGGCGGGCGCGTCGCAGAACTGCACATAGCCGAAATACTCGCGCGGCAACTCACTCAGCGTCTGGGTCGACGACCCCGCGCGGTCGAAGTGAAGCGGATCGATGATCAGCCCCGTGTTGTTGCGTTCCGCCGCCTTCACGATGCGCGCGGCTTGCACGATGTCCTTAGCGTCGGTCCACGGCATCGGTTCGAGCGATGGCGAGAGGCCATACGGACGCGCCAGATCGCACAACTGCGCGAGACGCTCGGCGGTGCGCGACTCGTCGGGATCGTTGCCCGCGACGAGCACATAGCGCGCGCCAAGTTCGGCGGCGGTCGCAAGCATCGGCTCGTATGCGGTCACATCGGTGTCGGGTTTGAGGCGGAGAATTTCCGTGTCGAGCACGCCAATGCCGGTGTCCTTCAACGCCGCGAGCGTCTCGCGCACGAGCGGTGTATCGCCGATGATGTCGTGCCGCACTTCGGTATCGGTCGCCGGAAGAAGGCGCAGGCCGACATAGTCATAGCCGGCGTTCGCCGCGCATTCGACCATCTGCGGCGGCGTCAATTCGAGCACGGTCAAAGCTGAGAGCGAAAGTTTTCGTGTGGACATATGGATTTCCTTAGCGTAGTGGCGAGAACGGTGCGGGCACATAGATGGTCGATTCCATCGTCGTCAGATGGGCGGGTCCGCCCTTCGGCGGCCATACGCCATCCTTCACCGATTCCGCGCGAATACGCGAGCGTTCATCCACGCTCTTGTACGGCCAGATGTTCAGAAAACGCGGCACGGTGCCATCGAGCGCGTACATTGCACCGATCAACGGCGAACGCTTCGTGCGTTCGGGCAAGGCGTTCTGCCACGCGTCGATGGTGTGCTGCAGGCTCGCGAGCTTCGTGCCGTAGACGCGCATTTCATAGATGCCGTTGTGTTCGGCAGGCTCGATCGGCGGCAAGAATGGAAAGAGCGCATAGCTATTTATTTCGACATCCGTAATGAATTCGCCGCAGCCGAACGGATTGCCTTCGAGCAGAAGGCGCCTGCGTTCATCGATCAGTGCCGCTTCGGAAGCGTAGCCGCGCAAGACCATCACCTTGCCCAAGGCACCGATATCGGAATACCAGCATCCGAGCAAGCGCGCGCCTGCTTGCTCGCCGCTCGACTTGATGTTTTCGAAGACCTGCGCGTTCGTGCCGATCTTCACGGTGAGTGTGACTGTGTCGTACAGGGTCATTGAAATGTCCTTGCCTGATTGAATTGAGAGAGAGTGGTCATGGTTTCGATGCGATGCGCTTCGCGTTCACTGCTGTCATCGCTTTGATCTGCAAGTGCGTGGCCCGCGAGATAACCGAAGGTCATCGCCGGACCGAGCGTGATGCCGCCTGCGGGATAGTGGCCGCCCATCATGCTCGCGGCATCGTTGCCAACTGCGTAGAGGCCGGCAATCGGCATGTGCGCTTCGTCCAGCACGCGGGCGCTCGAATCGGTAGCAAGGCCGGAAAATGTACCAAGGCTGCCGGGCAGCACTTTCACTGCGTGATACGGGCCATCGGCAATAGGTGCAACGCATGGATTCGGCTTATGCGATGCATCGCCCTGCATGCGGTTGTAGGGCGTCGAGCCTCGATGAAATTGCGGATCGAAGCCGTCGCGAGCGTAGTGGTTATACGCCGCGATGGTTTCGATGAAGCCAGTTGCCTCGATGCCGCAAACTCGCGCGAGCGCTTCGAGCGTGGGCGCGCTTTTCAGATAGCCCGAGCGTTCGTGCGCGCGCAACGGGAATGGAAACGGCTTCGCGGCACCAAGGCCATAGCGTCGCAGAAAACGATGATCGCAGACGAGCCACGCGCACACTTCATCGCCTGCGGGTGTGATGTCCATCAACGTGGACATGAAGTCGTAGTACGACGACGCCTCGTTCACAAAGCGCCTTCCCACACGCGTCACCGCGATCAGACCAGGCTTGCCGCGTTCGATCAGATGCGCGAACGCGACATGCGGACCATCGCGCTTCGGAACGAGCGAAACGGGCGCCCAAGCCGCGGGGTTTTCGAGCGCTGCGTTGAAGTGTGCGCCTGCGGCCTCGCCCATGCGAATGCCGTCGCCGGTGTTGGAACGCGGCGCCGCGGACCAATGTTCGCGGCCCGTCGGCGTATAAGCGAACGTAGCCGCGCGACGTGCTTCATCGTGCGGATAACCACCGCACGCGAGCACCACGCCGCGTCGCGCATGGACCTCATGCTTTACGCCTTCGATCTCGACATGAGCGCCGATCACACGATAGCCATCGCGCAAGAGACCGACCGCTTTAGCGCGCGTGCGCAGATCGACGCCACGATCCGCCGCCGACTTCAAGAGTCTTGCAATGAGCGCATTGCCGTTCAATAGATGCATCGATCTGCCGTAGCGAAGCTTGTCGTGCGCGAACTTGGCGAAGCGTTTGGTGACATGCCACGCGGAGCGCACCGAGCGCGTGGCGTTCAGAAAGTGCGTGAGCTCTTGTCCAGGAGAGATCGCCATGCCGTTGATCGTCGTATCGAGAAGCGGTGGCCGCAGCTTGTCGATGAGCGCCCCGAGTTCGCGACCATCGAAAGGCATGGCGCACACGGAGCGGCCACCCATTCCCGCGCCTTGCGAGGTATGAAAGTCCGGAATGCGGTTGCCATCGATGAAACGCATCGACGTATTTGTCTCGAAGAACTCGACCATGCGCGGACCGTGTTCGATGAGCGCGTCGACTTTAGCCGCGTCGTATTGCGCGCCGAGTTCGGCCTTCAGATACGTTCGCGGCGCGTCTGCTTCCTCGATCATTCCTGCGCGCGTCGCAAGCGGACTGCGCGGAACCCACATCCAGCCGCCCGACCACGCGGTCGTGCCGCCGAAGACGTCTTCCTTCTCGCAGACCAAAACGGAGAGTCCGCGCGTGGCCGCTGTCACGGCCGTCGATAGTCCGCCCGCACCGGAACCGAGCACGAGGACATCGCATTCCAGTACTGGGTCAGGCTTCATCGCTAGGCCTGGGTTGATGTCTATTGCTTGCCGGCGCACGCGGCGAAGAGTCCTCGTGCAGCAAACGCATGCTGTCTGGTGACGTTCGATGTCGCGTAGACAGCCGGGAAACAAGCTCGCGCATACGGCCGCTTGTATTCGATCTAACCAGCGTCTCCATCATTTTTGTCTCGCTCCTTCCGATTCGGATCGCAGTGATACGCGACTCGAAGCTGCCTTTAGCTGTAGAACTGTCTTTGATATTGGAATCCTATTCCATTTTCCGATCGCGCGCAAAGACCTTTTTAGATTGCTTGGCGTGAGTGATCAAGCCGCTTGGCATTGCGGCCGTCATGGGGCACGATGCGCTCTTCCCGCGACCCGGTATAACGCATGCAAGATTCAACTCCGCGACCTCCCGTGCCGCCGCGTTTCCTGAAAGGCATCTTGCCGATCGACCGGCTCGCTGCGGGACGCGACATTCTTGCGGGGCTTTCGCTCGCATCGATGGATATCCCGCAAGTCTTGGGCTATGCGCGCATTGCCGGCATGCCTGCGGTTACCGGTTTGTATACCGCATTCATTCCGCTCGCCGCGTTCGCGTTGTTCGGGGCATCGCGCCATCTCGTGGTGGCCGCGGATTCCGCCACCGCCACGATTTTCGCGAGCCGCGTATCGACCATCGCGCCGATGGCGAGCGCCGAATATGTCGAACTGGCAAGCATGGTCGCGCTGCTGACTGCCGCGTTGTTGCTGCTCGCACGGCTCTTCAGGCTCGGCTTTCTCGCCGACTTCCTTTCGCGCACGGTGCTGGCCGGTTTCCTGGCGGGCGTCGGCATACAGGTGTCGATCGCCATGCTCGGCGATATCCTCGGCATGACCGTGCCGGTGCCGTCGTCGCGCAGCCTTGCGCAGCTTTGGTATGTTGTCGACCATATCGTCGAAGCGAACTTGCCGACGCTCGCTCTCTCGTTACTCGTGATCGTCGCGATACTCGGCTTCAGACGTATCTGGCCGCGCGTGCCGATACCGCTCGTCGCGGTCATTGGCAGCATCCTCGCGAGCAAGACGTTCGGGTTCGCGGCCCACGGCATCGCGGTACTTGGCCCGGTCGCAGGCGGATTGCCGCCGCTGCGCGTGCCGCACGTCACGTGGCAGCAGTTTCTCGATCTCGTGCCCGTGGCGGCGTCGTGCTTCGTGATGATCGTGGCGCAAAGCGCGGCCGCGGCGCGCGTCTTCGCACAGCAGCACCACGAATCCGCCGATACCAACGGCGACTTGCTCGGCCTCGCCGCCGCGAATGCGGCTGCCGCGTTCAGCGGCGCCTTCGTGGTCAACGGCAGCCCGACGCAGACAGCGATGGCCGATCGCGCCGGCGCACGCAGCCAGATCGCGCAACTCACCTTCGCGGTGGTGGTGGTCGTCGTCTTGATGTTTTTGAGCGGCTTTTTGCAGTATCTGCCGCATTGCGTGCTTGCCGCGATCGTCTTCACTATCGCCGTCGGGCTCGTCAATGTGCAAAGCTTGCAGGCCATTCGGCGCGAGAGTCCGGGAGAGTTCACGCTGGCGCTGATCACGGCGGCGGCGGTCGTTCTGATCGGGGTCGAGCATGGCATCTTGCTT
The DNA here is from genome assembly GCF_023631405.1 of Caballeronia sp. GAWG2-1. Taxonomy (NCBI): domain Bacteria; kingdom Pseudomonadati; phylum Pseudomonadota; class Betaproteobacteria; order Burkholderiales; family Burkholderiaceae; genus Caballeronia; species Caballeronia sp. GAWG2-1. Next base: position 163,971 of record NZ_JALQDD010000026.1, on the reverse strand, counting down.
GCCGTGGCGTTGTCGCTGATGCGGCATGTGCGGCATAGCTATCGTCCGCATACGATGGTACTCGCGCCCGTCGCGCCGAACCGCCGATGGCAGTTCGTACCGACGCGTCCCGGCGTCGTCACCGCGCCTGGCTTGATCGTGTATCGCTTTGGCGCCGATCTGTTTTATGCGAACGATCATCTCTTCGCGGCGGAAGTGAAGCAGTTGATCGATGCGGCGCCTCTTGAACTACGTCATTTTGTCGTCGATGCCGGCGCGATCACCGATCTGGACTACTCGGCCGCGCGCACGTTGAGCGATTTAGTCGCAAGCGTGCGGCATCGCGATATCGCGATGATCTTTGGACGAGTGAATCCGTTTCTTCGGCTCGACATGGATCGGCATGGACTAACGGAAGTGATCGGCAAGTCCAATGTATTCGCGACGCTGCACGAGGCGCTTGCGGCTGCGGGGGTGAGTGCCGAGGCGCATGAAGCAGGGGCGCTTTGAGGTGCGGCGCGTTCGGCACATAGGACTCAGGGCTCGGAGTTCGGCATTCGGCTTCGGCATCTGGCTTCGGCATCTGGCTTCGACTGCGACTGCGGCTGCGGCTGCGGCTGCGGCTGCGGCTGCGGCTGCGGCTGCGGCGTTCGGCGTTCGGCGTTCGGCGTTCGGCTTCGGCTTCGGCTTCGGCTTCGGCTTCGGCTTCGGCTTCGGCTTTGGCTTTGGCTTCGGCACTTTCACACTCGTTTTGCATTGGATTTTGTATTTTGGGTACCGCAAGTTGCATACTGCATGCACTTTGCCCATGCTGGCGCAGAGAGCCGTGAGGCACTTCCTCCGACCACTCACTCTGCGTATTTCAAGTAAGCCGAAATCAAAGACCGTTAGTTGCCAATGCATACCGAAGATTGAATCCAATTCCAATTTAGACTACAGTTCATCAACGCGTTTGAGCTAAGACACCCATCCGCGCAACGTCCACCAACCGAAGCGCACAAAGGAGACATTCAAAGCATGGCGCAGGACACATCCTTCTCCGCATCGCTCGATGCGGGCTTAAGCGGCGCAACTCGCCTCTACTTCATCGTCGGCGATCCCATTGCGCAGGTACGTTCGCCCTCCGGCGTGACCGCCGCCTTGCGCAAGGCAGGACACGATGCAATCGTGATCCCGGCTCACGTCGCACCTGCCGACCTTGCCGCTTTCTTTGCCGGCGTCACGCCAATGCAAAACGTCGATGGCGTCATCATCACCGTGCCGCACAAGTTCAGCGCCGCTGGCTTTTGCGCGTCGCTCGCGGAAGAATCCGCGTTCCTCGGAGCGGCCAACATGCTAAGACGCAACGCGGACGGCTCCTGGCACGGCGGCATGTCCGACGGCGCCGCGATGGTCGCGGCCCTTGGCGACGCAGGCTGCGATCCGCAAGGAAAACGCGCGCTTCTAATCGGCGCGGGCGGAGCGGGATCGGCAATCGGTCATGCGTTGGTAAATGCGGGCGTCGCATCGCTCGCTGTCCGCGATTTCGATGCCGCGCGCACCAAAGCCCTCGCCTCGCGTCTGGCGAGTCTGGGTCGCGGCGCCGTGAGCGTCGATAATGACTCGGGCGCGGAGAACTTCGACATCGTCGTGAATGCCTCGCCTGCCGGAATGCGCGAAGGCGATCCGCTGCCAATCGATGTATCGAAGCTCGATGCAAAGACTTTCGTCGGCGATGTCGTCACGAAGCCGCCGCTTACGCCGTTCATCGAAGCGGCGCGCGCGCAAGGTTGCCGCACCGTCACCGGCACACAAATGTTCGGGCGCGTGTGCGACAAAATCGTGGACTATCTGTTGAAGCGCTGAGGCCGCGTCAACCGAATAAAGGCTTTCGGTTTTAATTCCATGATCCTTACTGCACTTTGACGGCCGCGCATTCGCTTCCTTCCGAAGCGCGTGCCGATCTCAACGGCCTCTTCGACAGCAGCCCGAAGCGCACCGCGAGAGTCGCTACAGCATGAAGACGCACGACGGCGCCAAGCGCGATATCGACAGCGCGCTTGAACCGCAAGACGGTCAGTGCGTGACCACCATCCATTCCGCCCAGCGCGGCTATGCGCGGCCCATGCCTGCCCACGAGTGCTCATGAGCGGCAACGGCGGGTCGACTCATTTGCCCGCCGTCCTTTGATGGATGCGGACGCGTTGCGCCAGTTCATCCGCAACGCGTTCCACAACGGGCCGCCAGTCGCCCGCCACATGCTGACGCAGCAGTTGCACCGAGTCGTACCACGGCTGCGTCTCGCCGGTTCCCCAACACCAGTGCGATGCAAGATCGATCATCGCCAGCACCGGCCGCCCAAGCGCGCCACCGAGATGCAAGGGCGAACTATCGATAGTCACCAATACGTCCAGCGCCGTGAGCAATGCAGCGGAGTCATGAAAATTGTCTCGATAGTGCTGCGCAACCTCGACGACACACGCACCTGCCGCGCGCATCTTTGCGATATCGCCATCGCGGCCGGGAGCAACCGGATAAAACGTCACGTTCGACAGACGCCAAAGCGGCGCAAGCGCATCGACGGGAATGCTGCGTTGACCATCGCGCCGATGCGTCGGACTGCCCGCCCAGACGATGCCGACACGCAAGTTATCGGCGCCTTCTTCTTCGAGCAAGCAGCGCCACGCCGCAACGCGTTCCGCATCGGCATGCAGATACGCGCGGCCCTCGATATCCGCCGGCATCAAGCCTAGCCAGAACGGCATGCTCATCATGGGTATGGAGTAATCGCAGCCGCTGAATGCATGTTCCGCGACCAGCACGCAATCAGGCACGACACGCTCGATGAGCGAGTGAAGGACGTGGCGCACAGCCAGCATCGGCTCGCCGCCGTGCGCGCGCACCAACTCTGCGAATCGCGGATATAGACGCACGAACTGGATATCGTCGCCATGACCGATCTCGCTATACACAACCACGCGCCTTCCCGCGAGCGATTCACCGCGCCAGCGCGGCGCTTCACGTTCCACGCGGGTGACGACGCTTTTGTCGCCATGATGCGGGTTTGTCAAACGATGTTCGAAGCGCGTCCAGCCGTCACGCCACGCGCCGCGACGCAATTCGAGATCGGCTAGATCGATCGGGAGATGCGGCGCATTCGGACTCTGCGCGATAGCCTGGCGGTAAAGCGCTTCCGCTTCCTCATAACGCGCCTCTTCGTTCAGATACATCGCGATCGCGCCCGTGACGAGACCGTTGTCCGGATGCAGCCTTGCGGCATCACGCATGACCGCTTCGGCCTTCATGCAGTCATGCCGCATCCAGTGACTATGACTGAGTTGCCAGGACAGTTCGACATCGGCAGGAAAGCACTGCAGCGCGTTTGCACAAAAGTGCTCGAGCAACGCCCAATCGCCGGAATCACGTATTTCCAAAGCGTGCTTGAGTGCGTGGTTCGCGTCGGGATACTGCTTGAAATCGAATGAATCAACGAGCAGACAAGGCATGAATGAAGCGAGGAAACGAAGCGGATTATCAGTGTAGCCAACGCATGGCGTTGCGCGCGTTCAGAAACGCAAAGATATGTTTGAAAGCGCAACGATGATGCACATCGTTCCGAAGCGCTTACTCAAGCAATGAACCTTGCGACGACGAGGTTTCAGCCTGAACGGAATCACGACGACCATGAAATGGTGTGCTTCCGAATCGAGGTTGAGCGCCGCGCGGGCGTTTGCCATACTCCTCAATGTTGTCTCCTCACGCGTTCACCCTAACGGGATTTCAACTGGACGCGCTCTCGCCGCCTACCCCGGGCGGCATTTTTTTATCCGTCTGTTTTGCTAACTAATCGATGGATTTTCCTCAGACACTTCAAGCGTTTTCTATCAGCGCTTAGTGACAAGATAACGCCAAGATTAAGCACTCATCCGCGCTTCGTAGCAGTGCCAATTGACAGCCACTTGCGAAGCATGAAAGCATCGCCGTCGATCTTCCTCAAAGCCACCGGAGACCTTCGCGATGATCTACCACGCATCCATTCCCGCCCGCGATCCACAAAACGTCGCCAACGTGCTCGCCGAACTCTGGAACGGTTTCGCCGCGCCGTTTCCATCGTTTCCCGACTCGTGGATGGCCGTCGCCGGCGATGACCGCGGCAGCATCATCGAAGTCTATCCGGGCGATCGCGTCATCACGCCCGGCGGCGGCGCGGAAACCAGCGTGAGTTTTGGCGCGGGCAAGGTCGACCGTCCGCAATACAGCGCGTTTCATATGGCGATTGCCACGCAGATGGACGCGGCGCAAGTGATCGCCATCGGCGAACGCGAAGGCTGGCGCGCGGTGCGCTGCACGCGCGGCCGCAATTTCTTCGACGTGATCGAACTATGGATCGAAAACTCGACGATGCTCGAATTCCTCACGCCCGACATGCAGGCGCAGTACCTCGCATTCGCCACGCCGGAGAACTTCAAGGCAATGGCCGCAGCCGCCGCGACCGCGTGATTGACGACCAAACGCGAACGGCCGCGCGCATCATTCCTGCAACGCGGTCCACATTTCCTTGTCGCGCTCGGCGGTCCAGATACGCGGATGCGTGATGCCGCTCGCTTCGTCGAAGGCGCGCGAGACATCGAAAGGCAGGCAATGCTCGTAGATGAAGACGTGGCCGAACTTCGGGTCCATCGACTTGCGTGCGAGCGCCATCGCGCCCTTGAGGTCGAGTCGTTGCGCAACGGCTTCGCGCCCGGCGGCAAGCAGTATCGTGACGAAGTCCTTCGTGTAGTCGAGACCCTTGTGCACATCTTGAGGCGTGAGCAACGCGGGGCCACGGCCCGGCACGAGCTTCCGCGCATTCAGCGCGCGCAAGGCTTCGAGCGTCGTGGGCCATTGCGCGAGCTGGGCATCGCCGCAATAACACGCGGCGTCGTATTCGACCAGATCGCCCGAAAACAGCACGTCCTGCGATGGCAGCCATACGACCGTATCGCCCTTCGTGTGACCCGCGCCGAGATGCGCGATGCGCACTTCAAGCTTGCCTAGCCAGAGCGTGATCTCGCGATGAAACACGAGCGTGGGCCATGTCAGGCCCGGCACCGTCTCGACGCCTGCGAAGAGGCGCGGAAAGCGCTCGATCTCCGACTTCATGTCCGCCTCGCCGCGCTCGACGATCATCTCGTACGTGCCACGGCTTGCGATGACCTGCTGCGCGCCTTCCGCAAAATACGCCGATGCGCCCAGCACGCGCACCGCGTGATAGTGCGACAGCACGACGTACTTGATCGGCTTGTCGGTGACGCTGCGAATCTTCGCGATGAGATCCTGCGCCATTGCAGGCGTCGCGGTCGTATCGACGATCAGCACGGCGTCGTCGCCGACGATCACGCCCGAGTTCGGATCGCCCTCTGCCGTATAGGCCCAGGCGTTCTCGGAGAGCTGCGTGAAGGTGATCTTCTTCTCTTCCAGGTCCGCCTGGGATGCGAACGCCTTTGCCATGTCGCGCTTCCATGAGTGAGGGTCGGTGAATCATCGACGCCCATCTGGCGGCTTGTCAAAAGCAACCGCGCGTCCTGTCAGCCAACCAAGGGTAAATACGGGGCGCGTGGCCGGACTATCGCCGCGCCATCTCGGTGCCCGACACGCGAATGGCCGGAAACCAGTCGGTGGGCTTTGCGATCTCGTCCTGCGAGGCGACGATCTCCAGCTCGTAACGCCCTGCATCGTAAGTCGTCTTCACCACCGCGTTGACGGCCGCGAGCGTGTGTTCGAGCGCGTGGCGCAAGGAATCGCCCTGCAAGGTGCGCGCGACGAACACACCGCTCGTCAGATCGCCGACGCCCACTGGCTGACGCGCGAACGGATACAGCGGACGCTGCGCGAACCACGCTTCGTGCGCGTTCACGGCCAGCATGTTGAAGGTATCGGCGCGACTGTTGCGGTCGAGCAGATGCTTGACGAGCAGCGTGCGCGGCCCGCGCGCGATGACTTCGCGGCAGGCATCGACGGCTTCTTCCACCGTCTCGATCGGCCGGCCCGCGAGCTTTTCGAGTTCGAGGTGATTGGGCATCATGGCATCGGCGACTTCGGGCATGGTCGTCACGAGGAAGTCTTCGATGCCCGGCGCCACCGTGCAGCCGCCCGTCACGCCCATGACCGGATCGCAAAAGAAGAGCGCGCGCGGATTCACCGCCTTCACCATCTTCACGATCTCGACCACCGCGCGGCCTTGCTCGGTCGCGCCGAGAAAGCCCGACAGCACGGCGTTGCAGCGGCCGAGCACGCCGATCGCGCCGATACCTTCGATCACGCTCTGGAGCTCGTCGGCGTCGACCACGCTACCGGTCCAGCGGCCATATTGCGTGTGATTGGAGAACTGCACCGTGTTGAGCGGCCAGACGTTGACGCCGAGACGGCGCATTGGGAAAACCGCCGCGCTATTGCCGGCGTGGCCGAACACCACATGCGACTGGATACTCAGGACGTTGTTCATGTTTTTGATTCCCGGGTGCGGCTTGTTCGGTCAGGAGAATGCCGCATGGCATGCGGCTTCTCTTCGTGCTCGCAAGCGTTGCGTGTGGATCGCGAAGCTTGCATAGCCGTATTGTGCCGTGCCTTAACGCACCGCGGCATCGTCCACGCACGATAAATTGCGCAACTGCAACACCCGAGAAGGCCGCCGCACGGGCGTTCGGCACGCTGTTTGCTCGAAAATGCCGCCAACATTCCGTGCACTGGGCACGGCAGCGCGGATCGGTGGAACAAAAAAAGAGCGACATCGGTACACGAATGCCGACGCGCACCGGATAATGCTTCCACCCTGTTCGTGCGCGCGAACTCATGGACCTACCCCAAGCCAGCGAGCTCGCGCGCCGCCAGCATACGAGGACGAACAAGAGAGCAGCATCAATTCACTAGTCGCAGGTCAAATCAGGAGCTGACATGGAGACGTCGTCAAAGAATCGCACCGATTTGCAAAAGTCGACCCTGGCAATCGTCCTCGCCGGAGGGCGCGGCACTCGTCTCGGACCGCTTACCGACAGGCGCGTCAAACCTGCCGTGCACTTCGGCGGCAAGTACCGCATCGTCGATTTCGCTTTATCGAACTGCCTTAACTCGGGCATCCGCCGTATCGCCGTCGTCACGCAATACAAGGCTCACTCGCTGTTGCGCCATCTTCAGCGCGGCTGGGGTTTCCTTCGCGGCGAGTTCAACGAGTTCATCGATATCTGGCCGGCGCAGCAACGCGTCGATTCGAGCTGGTATCGCGGCACGGCCGACGCCGTGTTCCAGAACCTCGACATCATCCGGTCGATTGCGCCGGAGTTCATCATCGTGCTGGCGGGCGATCACATCTACAAGATGGATTACACGCGCATGGTGCTCGACCACGTGGAGAGCGGCGCGGATTGCACGGTCGGCTGCATCGAAGTGCCGCGCATGGACGCGACCGCCTTCGGCGTGATGCATGTCGATGAAAATCGCCGCGTGACGGACTTCCTGGAGAAGCCCGCCGATCCGCCCGCCATGCCCGGCAAGCCCGACGTTGCGCTCGCGAGCATGGGCATCTATGTGTTCAGCGCGAAGTATCTTTACCACCTGCTCGAAGAGAACATCGCCGCGTCGAACACGGATCACGACTTCGGCAAGGACATCATTCCGCGCGTGGTGACGAGCGGCACGGCCATCGCGCATCCGTTCAGCATGTCGTGCGTGACCTCCAGCGCCGATCCCGAAGCGCCCGCTTACTGGCGCGATGTCGGCACCGTGGATGCCTACTGGGCCGCAAACCTCGACCTTGCATCGACCATCCCCGAACTGGATTTGTACGACCGCAAATGGCCGATCTGGACCAATCAGGAACAGTTGCCACCAGGCAAGTTCGTGCGCGATCTCAACGGCCAGCAGGGCGCGATCACCAATCTGCTCGTCTGCGGCGGCTGCGTGATCTCGGGTTCGCAAGTTTCGAAGTCGGTGTTCTCGTCGGCGGTGCGGGTGCACTCGTTCTGTAACATCAATGAGGCAGTCTTGTTGCCTCAGGTGACGATAGGACCGAGTTGCCGATTGCAGCGCGTGGTGATCGATCGCGGTTGCACGGTACCGGAAGGTCTCGTGATCGGCGAAGATCCGGACGACGATGCCGCGCGCTTTTTCCGCACGGAGTCCGGCGTCACGCTCGTCACGCGCGAAGCGTTGCAGCGGCTCGCGGATCGTTGAAGCCACGAAGTAGTCAACTCAACCTACGGGAGCGCCGATGACCGTGTGCGTGCTGCATGTCGCAGCAGAAATGTTTCCGCTGTTGAAAACCGGCGGCCTCGCCGACGTAGTCGGGGCGCTGCCGCCGGCGCAATCGCAACTGGGCACGAACGCGCGCGTGGTGCTGCCGGGCTTTCCCGCCGTGCTCGAAGGTCTCACCGGCATCGAGCCCGTCGCGGATCTGGGCGCTGCGTTCGGTGCCGGCAATGTGCGGCTCGAACGCGGTGTGCTGCAGCCGCATGGCGTGATCGTCTACGTCGTGCGGGCCGACCAGTTTTACGACCGTCCGGGCAATCCTTATCTCGATGCCGCGCATCGCCCGTATGCGGACAACGACCGGCGCTTCGCGCTGCTCGGCTGGAGCGCGGCACGTATCGCTGGCGGCGCCGATCCCGCTTGGCAGCCGCAGATCGTGCACGCGCACGACTGGCATGCGGGCCTCGCGCCCGCCTACATGCGCGCGTTCGAGCGTGAAGGCGCGCCGCGCGTCGCCACGGTGATGACGGTGCACAACCTTGCGTATCAGGGCGTCTTTCCCGCGTCCGAGTTCGGCGCGCTGCAATTGCCGGGCGACTTTTTCGCGGTCGATGGCGTCGAGTTCTATAGTCATGTCTCGTTTTTGAAGGCCGGGCTTTACTACGCGGACCGCATTACCACGGTGAGTCCGACTTACGCCCGCGAGATCCAGACGCAAGCCCACGGCGCGGGTCTGCATGGCCTGTTGCAGTCGCGTACCCACGACATCACCGGCATTCTGAACGGCGTCGATTATTCGATCTGGAGCCCTGCCGTCGATGACTCCATCGGGTCGCGCTACACGGCCGCGAAGCCATCGGCGAAAAGCAAATGCAAAGCCGCCTTGCAGGAGCGCATGGGCCTCACGCGCGATGACGACGCCCTGCTCTTCGGCGTCGTCAGCCGCCTGACCGAGCAGAAGGGTCTCGACCTGCTGCTTTCCGCCGTGCCGGATATCGTGCAGCGCGGCGGCCAGCTCGTCGTGCTCGGCACGGGCGACCCGGCGCTCGAAACCGGCATGAAGAACGCGGCGCTCGCGCATCCGGGCGCGGTGGCCGTCGAACTGGGTTTCGACGAAACGCTCTCGCATTCGATCATCGCGGGCAGCGATGTCGTCATGGTGCCGTCGCGTTTCGAGCCTTGCGGACTCACGCAGCTTTATGCGCTGTCGTATGGCGCGCCGCCGCTCGTGCATCGCGTGGGCGGGCTCGCGGATACGGTCGTCGATTGCTCGCTGGAAAATCTCGCGGATGAACTCGCGACCGGCTTTACCTTCGATGTCTTCGACCGCGCGGGGATCGTCGGTGCAATCCGGCGCGCGTTCGCGTTGAAAGCGCGTCGCACGGAGTGGAAGACCGTCGTCAAACGCGGAATGACGCAGAACTTCGGCTGGGAGACGGCGGCATTGCGCTACGCGGAGGTCTATCAGGGCGTGCTCGGCGCGTGAACGTGCCGGGCGCGCACCTTGCTTGCCGCCACGTGACGCAAATCACACGGAAACGCTCATGCAACGATCCCTCGAAGGCCAGATCGCGCTCGTCACGGGCGCGAGTTCCGGCATCGGCGCGGGTGTCGCCCAGTCGCTCGCCGATGCTGGCGCGAAAGTCGCCATCAACTATCACTCGCACGCGGAACCCGCCGAAAAGCTCGCCGCCGAGATCACGGCGAATGGCGGCGATGCGTTCGCCGTCGCCGCCGACGTCTCCGACGAACACGAAACCGACGCCATGTTCGATGCCGTCGTCAAGCGCTATGGCACGGTGGATATCGTCGTGGCGAACTCCGGCCTGCAAAAGGACGCGAGGTTCACCGAACTCACGCTCGACGACTGGCGCCGGGTTATCGACACGAACCTGACCGGGCAATTTCTCACCGCGCAGCGCGCGGTACGCGAGTTTCAGCGGCGCGGGCCGCGGCCGGTGTCGAAGGCGCTCGGCAAGATCATTTGCATGAGTTCGGTTCACGAGATCATTCCGTGGGCAGGGCACGTGAACTACGCATCGTCGAAAGGCGGCATTCAGATGATGATGAAGTCGCTCGCGCAGGAAGTCGCGCCGCTGCGCATCCGCGTCAATTCCATCGCGCCCGGTGCCATCCGCACGCCGATCAACAAGGACGCGTGGGACACGCAGGAAGCGCTCGACCGGCTGCTCACGCTCGTGCCTTATGGGCGCGTCGGCGAAGTGGAAGACATCGGGCGCGCGGCGGTCTGGCTCGCCTCCGACGACAGCGATTACGTCATCGGCACGACGCTCTTCGTCGACGGCGGCATGACGCTTTACCCCGGTTTCGCCGACAACGGATGATCTGTTCGTCCCGACAACAAACGAAGGCCAGCGGGCCGCAACCACATAACCAACGGGACATACGATGAAGACAATCACAGTAGACGTCGCCGTGATCGGGGCGGGCACGGCCGGTCTCGCCGCGTTTCGCGCGGCAAGCGAGGCTGGCGCGAAGGCCGTCGTGATCGAAAGCGGCGAACTGGGAACGACGTGCGCGCGCATCGGCTGCATGCCGTCGAAGCTCTTGCTCGCCGCCGCGAATGGCCTGCACGACGCGCACGCGCTGGCTCCGCGCGGTATCGAAGGCACGCATGCGCTCGATGCCAATTTCGCGCACGTGCTCGACTATGTGCGGCACGAGCGCGATCACTTCGTGAATAGCGTGATCGAGGAAACGAAGTCGTTTCCCGACGGGTCGATCCTGCGCGGCCACGCCCGCTTCGACGGGCCGACGACGCTCGTCGTTAGCGACGAGACGCGCATCGAGGCGAAAAGTATCGTGATCGCGACGGGCGCGGCGCCCGTGATTCCAGACGAGTTGAAGGTCTTCGAGGACAAACTCATCACGAGCGACGATCTGTTCGAACTGCACACGTTCCCGAAGCGCATGGCCATCTTCGGCGCGGGACCGATCGCGCTGGAACTCGGACAGGCGCTGTCGCGGCTGGGCGTCGAAATATTCATCTTCGCGAAAGGCGGCGGCGTCGGCGCGATCAGCGACACGCCCGTGCGCGATGCGCTCGCCGCCGCGCTCGCCGACGAGTTCTATCTGGATGCGGATGCGAAGATCGACGAAATGTCGCTCATGGACGGGCAACCGACGCTGCGCTTCAAGACGCCCCAAGGCGACGAGCGCATCGAGCGCTTCGATCTCGTGCTCGCCGCGACCGGACGCGCGCCGAATCTGCAGCCGCTCGACCTCGGCAAAACGGGCATCGAGCTGAACGACAAGGGCGCTCCGCTCTTCGACGAAAACACTATGCAATGCGGCAAGAGCGCGATTTTCATTGCAGGCGATTGCGACGGCACCCGTCCCTGGCTACAGGATGCCGCCGACGAAGGCAAGCTCGCAGGCGACAATGCCGCGCGCTTCCCGGACGTGAAGCCGGTCAAGCGCAAGGTGCCCTTTTCCATCGTGTTCTGCGAGCCGCAGGTGGCGATCGTCGGCGCAGCCTACGACGATCTCGACAAGCAGATGACGGTGACGGGCGAAGTATCGTTCGAGACGCAAGGACGCAGTCGGGTAATGCGGCAGAATCGCGGCCTTCTCCATATCTACGCCGATGCCAAAACCGGCAAGCTGCGCGGCGCGCAAGGCTGCGGCCCGGCGATGGAACATCTCGGGCATTTACTCGCCTGGGCATTGCAACTCGACTTGACGCTGGACGAAACGCTGAAGCTGCCTTTCTATCACCCGGTTGTCGAAGAAGGATTGCGCACCGCGTTAAAAGATGCGAATAGAAAGTGCTATGAAGAACGCTCGGAGACGCCACCGGGATTGCCCAGCGCCGCAGGTTATTGAACGCCTGAAACGAGAAAGGCCGGCTGCAAAAGCAGCCGGCCCTTTTTGACTCAGAGCAAGAACGCGTGATTTAGCTTTGGCTCAAGCCATATTGCAGTGCAAGGTCAAAACCGAGCACGACGAGCGAACAGAACAGCCCCAGCGACAAATTCGCAAGGCGATGCCCCACGTCCTTATGCTTCGTCAAAACCGCGCCCGCCAGGAAAGCAATTTCAACAATGACCTGCATGGCGAACACGGCGATCATCAGCGCGAACTCATAACCCATCGCGTTGAAGTTCATGAAATTAAAGCCGTTGACCGCAACATAAGACCCTACTCGCCAGATTTCGTATGCCAATAACAGCAACGGGAAAAAGTAGCTGGCTACATAAGTCGGCAGCGTGGCGTGCCGCAGTTCCATGTTTAAGTGTCGTGTTACTTGCATCGCGTACTCCTCGTCTGAGCGCCCGACAGGCCGGGCTAATCGCCTGCATCCAGTAACGCCATTGCAGCCGTGTTTTAACAGTACAAGGGCGTCGTGCTTTCAGAATAGGACAATTTTCGAGAAAGCGAATCATCGTTATCCCGATGATTCCACCCAGTAAGGGGTTTAAAGCGACATGGTGCAGTGCAGCTTAATAAAGCGATTATTACGTTAAGACGAATTAGGCACGCACGTGCGTGCCTAATTAACCTATTGCTTAATCTGCGTTACCGCTCTTGGGTTTTCCGTATAACTTGATAATGCCCGAAAAGTCGAGTCCGCCTAACCCCTGCTGGCTCATCGACTGATACAACTGTTGTGCCAGAGCGCCCATGAAGACGGGCTGTCTCGCGCCGCGCGCGGCATCGACTGCAAGGCCGAGATCTTTGAGCATGAGATCCGCGCCGAAGCCGCCGCTATATCCGCGCGAAGCCGGCGCGGTTTCGACAATACCCGGATAGGGATTACACGTATCCGAACTCCAGCAACGCCCCGTCGATGTATTGACAATACTCGCCAGTTTCGAAGGATCGATACCGAGCGTTTCTCCGAGTTTCATTGCTTCGGCAACGCCGATCATCGAAATACCAAGCAGCAGGTTATTGCAGATCTTTGCAATCTGGCCCGTTCCGGTTTCGCCGCAACGCACCATGTTCTTACCCATGCCCGCCAACACGGGACGCAAGGTTTCGAAGAGCGCCACTTCCGCGCCGACCATGAAGGTGAGCGTGCCGGCCTGCGCGCCGACCACGCCGCCGGACACCGGCGCGTCCGCGAACGGATTGCCGTGCTTCGCCGCCGCCGCGCCGATGAACTTCGCGGTCGCCGGGTCGATCGTGCTGCTGTCCACGAGCGGAACGCCTGCCTTGACGCCCGCGAGCACGCCGTCATCGCCGAGATAGACCGCCTTCACGTGCGCGGCGGCGGGCAGCATGGTGATGACCACTTCCGCGTCCCGCACCGCGTCGCTCGGGCGCGCGGCGAGCGTCGCGCCTGCCGCTTTCGCCGCATCGAGCGCGGGCGCGGAAAGATCGAACGCCGTCACCGCGTGACCGGCCTTGAGGAGATTCGCCGCCATCGGGCCACCCATGTGCCCGAGTCCGATAAAGCCGATATGCATCGCTGTCTCCTGTTTAACGCAACGCGATGGTCGTGTTGACGCCGTCGTTGACGGTGGCGTCGTCGAACCAGCGCGCGGTCACGGTTTTAGTCTGCGTATAGAACTGCACGACCTGCTTGCCGTACGGACCGAGATCGCCGAGCTTCGAGCCGCGCGATCCCGTGAAGCTGAACGCGGGCACCGGCACCGGAATCGGAATGTTGATGCCGACTTGACCGATATCGATCTCGCTCTGGAACTTGCGCGCCGCCGCGCCGCTTTGCGTGAAGAGGCCGACGCCGTTGCCCATCGGATTGCGGTTCACGAGTTCGATCGCGTCTTCGAGCGTCGAGGCTTCCAGCACGCACAGCACCGGCCCGAATATCTCCTGCTTATAGATGGTCATCTCGGTGGTGACGCCCGTGAAAATGGTCGGCGCGATGAAGTTACCGCTCTCGTAGCCTTCGATCGACACGTCGCGTCCGTCGAGCGCGAGCGTCGCGCCCTCTTCCACGCCTTGGCCGATCAGCCCGAGGATGCGTTCCTTCGCTGCCTTCGATACAACCGGCCCGACATCCGTATTCGGCTCCGTGCCGCCGTTGACTTTGAGCGAGCGCGCGCGTTCGACGAGTTCCGGCACCCAGTCCTTGGCCGCGCCCACGAACACCGCGACCGATGTCGCCATGCAGCGTTGTCCCGCCGCGCCGAAACCCGCGCCCGCGAGCGCGTTGAGCGTCTGCTCCTTGTTGGCGTCGGGCAGGACGACGGCGTGATTCTTGGCGCCCATCATCGACTGGACGCGCTTGCCGTGCTGGCTTGCGAGGTTGTACACGTGCGTGCCGACCGCCGTCGAGCCGACGAAGGAAATCGCGCGGATCAGCGGATGCGTGCAGATGGCATCCACCACTTCCTTGCCGCCGTGCACGACGTTGAGCACGCCCGCCGGAATGCCCGCTTCGACCGCGAGTTCGACCAGTTCCATGGTCGAAAGCGGATCTTGTTCCGATGGCTTCAGCACGAAAGTGTTGCCGCAGACGATCGCCATCGGGAACATCCAGAGCGGGATCATGGCCGGAAAGTTGAAAGGCGTGATGCCCGCGCAGACGCCAATCGGCTGGCGCAGCGTGTAGGTATCCACGCCGCCCGCAACGTTCTCCGAAAACTCGCCCTGTTGCAGCGTGCTGATGGAACACGCATGTTCGACGACTTCGAGGCCGCGGAAGATATCGCCTTCGGCATCGGCCAGCGTCTTGCCTTGCTCGGCGGTCAGCGTCTGCGCCACCCGTTTCAGGTTCTGCCGCACCAAATCCTGAAAGCGCAGCATGAGGCGCATGCGCACGCCGAGCGGTGTGGCGCGCCAGGTCTGAAACGCCTTGTGCGCGGCAGTGACGGCGTCATCGACTTCTTCCTTGGTCGCGAACGGCACGCGGCCGACGACTTCCTGCGTCGCCGGATTGACGATATCACGCCAATCCGCAGTCTTCGAGTCGATGAATTTGCCGTCGATCAGCAATTTGGCCGTGCGAGTCGACGTGTCTGCGCGAGCCGCGCCTTGAGTCGGATGTTCAGCAGCAATATTCACGAATGTCTCCTTGTTGGAATGTCATGCAGAAAGGACGAACGGAAGCGACGGGACGCGCCAAAAGGCCAGCGGCAAGGGAATGAGCATGTCGTCTCCGGAATCGTTATCGGTGCGCCGTCATGCAGCGCACTCGTACCCTTGAGTATAGTTATGCAAAAGTCCATCGACGCGCCATAAAAACACCCGATCGATATGCAAAAACACACGAACTTCGATCTAAGCAAACTCAACTGGGACGACCTGCGCTATTTCCTCGAAGTCGCCCGCACGCAGCGCGCGAGCCACGCCGCCAAGCGGCTGGGCGTGGATTACACGACGGTCGCGCGGCGCATTCGCGTGCTGGAAGACGCACTCGGCGCGCTGCTCTTCGATAAATCGCGCAGTGGCGGTTTCGTCCTCACGGCGGAAGGACAACATCTGCTCGGTTTCGTCGATTCGATCGAGACCACGGTACAGTCCGCCACCGAGCAGATCGCCAACACGGGTCACGCGCTGTCCGGCCACGTGCGTGTCGGCTCGACGGAAGGTTTCGGCTGCTTCTTTCTCGCGCCGCAACTCGCGCGCTTTCAAGATGCGCATCCGAACATTTCCATCGATCTGCTGCCCGTGCCGCATTTCGTGAGTCTCTCGAAACGCGAAGCGGATATCGCCGTCACGCTCGAACGCCCGGAGCAAGGCCAGTATGTCTACACGAAGCTCTGCGATTACCGGCTCAAGCTCTACGCCACCGCCGAATATCTCGACGCGCATCCGCGCATCCAGACGAAGGACGATCTGCCGCGTCATCGTTTCGCGAGTTATATCGACGATCTCGCCTTCAGCTACGAGCTGCTCTATCTGGAGCGCGCGGTGCCGGGCGCGGTTTCGCGCTTTCGCAGCACGAGCGTGATCGGGCAGTACTTCGCCGCGTTGCAGGGCCGCGCGCTCGCCATTCTGCCGTGCTTCATGGCCGCGCCGGATGCGCGACTCGTGGCGGTGTTGCCGGAGCAAGTCGAAGTGACGCGGGCGTTCTATCTTTCTTGCCGCGAGGACTTGCGCAAGCTCAGACGCATCACGACAGTGTGGGATTACTTGCGCGAAGCAGCGGACGCCAACCGCGCGTTTCTCATGGGCAGCGACTCGAACATGACGTGGGTCGACGTCAAGGCATCCTGATTAATTTCGAGATAAATAAGGCCAAAAAGCGGAATTCGTAGCATTTTGATTCGAGACCTCAAATACGCGCATTCGTGCGGCATAATCGCCGGCCGGTTTCCATGTTCGTTCCGCGCCGCGATCCTCCTATCCTCATGCTTTCGCCTAGTTTCATCCTGCTTCAATCCGCACGGGCTCACGACGCCCGTTCTGCTCGCGCGTCTCGCTAATGGCTTTCGTCATCTGGTCACGGCGATCGGTATCGAGCAAGCGCATTCGCTTCGTCGAAGCGCGTACCGCGCGTGCAATCGCCGTCGTCGCGCTGATCGCGCTGCTCATCGCGGCGCTCGCGCTCGGCATTGCCATCGGCACGATCTTCGGGCGCAGTCATCTCGGCGAGGAACACGCGCTCGTCTCGCGCAATTCCTACGAGATCGAACAACTCGGCCGTCTCAATGCCTCGCTGATCGAACTCGCGCCGCGCGTGGAAAGTCTTGCCGCGCAAGTCGGCGAACTGCACGATTTCGACGCTCACCTCAAGGCCGCGAACGGCGGCGAGGGCGGAGCACCCGGTGTCCACGACGTCCCGCCGCTGCCCGATAGCGACGAAGGCGGCCCCGCACTCGATGGCGCGGGCGGCCCCGAATTGCCGCCGCATCTTTGCGATACGAACAGCAGCGCGACCGGCTCGCCCCGGCAGCGCATGAAGCGCGCCGAGCAGATCATCGACTGTATCGGCGACAAACTCTCGCTGCTCCAGGACAAGACCTTTGCACACTACGCTGCCTACATGGCCTACCCCGGCCGCGATCCCGCGCCGGGCTCGCACTTCGGCTCGCCTTACGGCAATCGCTTCGACCCGTTCACCGGCAGGCTCAGTTTCCATCCCGGCATGGATCTGGTCGCGCCCACGGGCACGCCCATTCTCGCGAGTGCGGGCGGTCGCGTGGTCCAGGCCGGCGAGCATTCCGGCTATGGCAATGCGGTGGATATCCGTCACAGCAACGGCGTCGTCACGCGTTACGGCCATGCATCTAAACTGCTCGTGCATCAGGGCGAGTACGTGATGCCGGGACAAGAGATCGCCGAAGTCGGTTCCACGGGGCGTTCGACCGGACCGCATCTGCACTTCGAGGTGATCCTCGATGGCGCGCAGATCAATCCGAAGCCCTATCTCATGCTTTTCAGGGGCATCGCTCATGCGCAAGGCTGATTCCAAACGGGCGTCGATGCAACTCGCGCGCCACACCTACTCGCTCACGCCCAAGCGCAGTCTCGCGTTCGTACCGGGCGTCATCGCCGCGGTCTGCGCCATCGCCGCGCTCGGCGCTGCCGGCTATTCGCTCAAGACTTCGCACGAACAGGCGCGCAAGCTCGACGTGCTGTGCGCGCCGCCCGCCCCCGAACAGACGTTGCGCGATCAACTTCAGCATGCGCAATTCGCGCTCGAACAGGAAGCCGCAACGCGCACGGCGCTCGAACAACGCGCGGCGCAGGCCACCGCGCAGATCGAGAAATTACAGACCGATCTCGCCTTCCTCAAGAAACAGCGTTGATGCGCTTCTCGCAGCGCCGCCGGCGTCGCTCGTCACATCCAAACAGCATTGCAAGGACTCGATATGTTTTCATCGAAGAAAGACACTCAAGGCGTGAAGCAAGCCAAGCTCGCCACGCTCATCGCGCATAACGTTCATATCTCGGGCGACCTCGAATTCAGCGAGGGCCTGCGCATGGACGGTCAGGTCACTGGCAACGTGACGGGCCGCATGGGTGACGAGTCGCTGCTCGTCGTGAGCGATCAGGGCGCGATTCACGGCAACGTCGTCGCGCACGATGTGATCATCAACGGACGCGTGGTCGGCGACGTCACCGTCGCGAATTTCGTCGAGCTTCAGTCCAACGCTCACGTGCACGGCAACATCTACTATCAAAAGTTGCGCATGGATGTCGGCGCGACCGTAGAAGGCAAGCTGACTCGGCTCGATTCGATGCAAGGCGGCCTCGTCGCCACGCTGCCCGCGCCCGAACCCATTCCCGTGCTCGATTACTCGGCGAAATAAGGCGTCGCGTTCTTGCAGCAAGGGAAACAGCGAGCATGCAAGGCGAGGCATTTCCGCTAAGATTCGGGAGATGAAGAGGCCACGCGCTCGCGCCCTCGCATGTCGCTCGTACATGACGCGGCCCGAGCGCCCATCGACGCGTGGCCCGTGACATCGACACAACAAGGGCGCCCCATGCTGGTCAATTGCGCGGCTTATCAAAACGGCCGGAAGCTCGCGGACGTGCATATCGACGATATCAACGCTTATCGCGATCTGCCCGATTCTTTCATCTGGGTTGCATTGAAGGAACCTGGTCCCGGCGAACTCGCCCACATGACGCATCAGTTCGGCTTGCACGAACTCGCGGTTGAAGACGCGCAAAACGGCCATCAACGTCCGAAGATCGAGGAATACGGCGATTCGCTATTCGCCGTGTTCCACACTGTCGAGTTCGATGAAGAAGGCGAAGTGCTCGTTGGCGAGATGAACGTATTCGTCGGCAAGAACTATGTGCTCTCGGTGCGTAACCGGACAACGCAAGGCTTTCAGGAAGTCAGAAAGCGCTGCGAGCGCGAGCCGCATTTGCTCAAGCACGGTCCGGCGTTCGTGATGTACGCGCTGCTCGACGCGGTGGTCGATCGTTACTTTCCCGTGCTGGAATCGCTCGGCTCGGAACTCGATGAAGTCGAGGAGCGCATCTTCGAGCAGAACGGCTCGACGGCTTCGCGCGAGATCATCGAAGATCTCTATTCGCTCAAGCGCCGCATGACGATCCTGCAACATCACACGGCGCCGTTGCTCGAAGCAGTCAGCAAACTGTATGGCGGACGCTCGCCGGGGGTGTGCGCGGGCATGCAGGAATATTTCCGCGATGTGTACGATCACCTGTTGCGAATCGTGAAGACCATCGAAGGACGTCGCGAAATGATCGTCACCGCGATACAGGTGAATCTCGGCCTGATCGCGCTCTCGGAAAGCGAAGTAACCAAGCGTCTCGGTTCGTTCGCCGCGCTCTTTGCCGTACCGACCATGATCGCCGGCATCTACGGGATGAACTTCCATCGCATACCCGAGCTGGACTGGGCTTACGGCTATCCTGCGTGTCTTGCTGTCATGCTAGCGGTGGATTTAGTACTATATTGGCGCTTCAAGAAGGCAGGTTGGCTATAATGCTGTCTTGCAGAGCTCGCGCCTGGCGCCAAAACGGAACCAAAACGCGATTTCATTTGTCTAACAGAACATGTCGGCGCGAGGCGCTTCAGGGTCTGTCGGCAGGCTCACCGGTTCTGAGCTGGTAGCTTGAATTGACGCGAAACGGCCTCATATCTCCTCCAGACTGTTGCCAGCGCGCATTCGACACGTTCACTCTAAGCTTCACCTGTACCGCACCAACCGCACGTCGGCAAAATTCAAGGTCCTGCACGGCCTTGGCCACGCCGATGTCGCCGTCCCGGTCATGCCGGCCAGGCGCTCACTTCCGAGCCGCCATGTCGTTCCGGCCTCTGTCCGTCAAGCTCTCGGGCCTGAATTGAGACGCGGCGCGCTCATCGTCAGGGGCGCGTCGGGCACCGCTTTCGCGCTTTGTTTGCGATGCACGCCGCCCTGCAGCGACCACGCCCGTGCAGCGCCGCCCGCCTTTTTGGCGACTTCCGCGGCGAGGCACTGTGGCAACGGCGCGGCACCCATGATTACTACTTCAACAGGAGCTCCATATGGCGAAAGAAGAACTACTCGAACTCGACGGTATCGTTGATGAAGTGCTTCCCGACAGTCGCTACCGCGTGACGCTGGACAATGGCGTCGTCGTGGGCGCATACGCCTCGGGCCGCATGCGCAAGAACCACATTCGTATTCTCGCGGGCGACCGCGTGACGCTGGAATTGTCGGTGTACGACCTGACCAAGGGCCGCATCAACTTCCGGCACAAGGACGAACGCGCAGGCAGCGGTGGCCCGCGCGCGCCAATGCGCCGTCGTTAAGCAGCAACGTCGTACATGCGGTAACGGTTTGATCAGGAACGCGCCCGCCCGATCCGCGGCAAACGCGTGCATTACCTTGAGCGGATCTTCACAACTTCGACGCGGCCGCTAGCCAGCCCGGTCGGGCAAACCGCCACGGCTGCGCCACGCGTCGATGTCTGTACGTTTCGCTTAATCGAGCTATCGAGCGGCCCGCATCGCCAATATGGCGTCGAGGCCGATAGCGAAACCGTCTTCGTCATTGCTCGCCGAAACCAGGCTCGCGCGCCGTTGCACGGCCTCCGACGCTTGTCCCATGGCAATTGACACACCCGCGATCTCGAACATGGCGACATCGTTGCCCATGTCGCCGAGCACGGCCACACGATCCAGCGGCACATTCGCGCGCTTCGCCAGCTCGCGCACGGCGTCGCCCTTATTGGCTTCGAGGCTCGTGACATCGAGGTAATAGGTTTGCGAACGCGCCGCGTGTGCGCGATCCTTCAGCCGCTCCTCCAACTGTTTCTCGACCTTTTCGATCAGCGTTGCATTCGAAGTCGAACCGACGATCTTGTCCACCGCCGACAGATCGAGTTCGTCGAAGCGCTGTACGCGCACGCCTTCGTAGCCCACGGTGCGCGTTTCGAGCGGCACGTATTCGCCATCGGGATTGGTCAAGTACCAGTTATCGTCGATGAACACCCAGGCATCCACGCCCGTTTCGGCAAGCGTGTCCAGCGCGGTCTGCACGGCATCGCGCGGCAGTTTGTGCGCGGCGAACGTTTCCCACGTTCCCGGCTGAACCAGACTGCCGCCGTTGTAGGACCCAAACGGCAAATCCACGCCGAGCGTCTTCACGATATGACGCATGCCCTTGCCCGGCCGGCTGCTCGCCACCGTAAACTGCACGCCCGCTTCGCGCAGGCGCCGCACGGCGTCGACGGCTTTGTCGCCGAGCGTCTTGTCGGTGTAGAGCAGCGTGCCGTCGCAATCGGTGACGACGAGTTCGACCTTCGCGAGCGCCTCGAACGCGGCGGCGCCGTCGCCGGTTGCGCTATGGAGGCCGTAGCGGATATCGGCGGCGCTCATGCTTGCGCTCCCTTTTCCTTGTCCGCGTGCTGCGCATTGAAATGCGGCAACTGACGCGTTTCCCGCACGGAACGCGGATGCCAGAGCTTCGCGCCGCCTTCGATGCCCGCCGCGTTCGACACCACCGCCACGTTCGGCGGTAACTCGAACTTCAGATTCGCGGCATTGCCGCCGCCGATCCACAGCTTGTCGTAATTCACGAGCGACGACAGAATGCCGATGACCTTCTGAACGCGCTTGTTCCAGCGTTTATTGCCCGCCTTCTCGCGCGCCGCCGCGCCGATGTATTGGTCATACGCGTCGCCCTTCTTCGACACTGGATGATGCGCGAGTTCCAGATGCGGCATGAGTTCGCCGTCGCGAAAGAGCGCGGTGCCGGCGCCGGTGCCAAGCGTCAGCACGAACTCCAGGCCGCGCCCTTCGATAGCCGCGAGCCCCTGCATTTCGGCATCGTTGATCATGCGCACGGGCACGCCGCCGACGCGCTGCGAGATCAAATCCGCGAGCGGGATGCCGTTCCAGTATTCGTTGCCGAGATTGGGCGCGGTCAGGACGACGTTGTTGCGCACCACGCCCGGAAAGCCGATGGAAATATGCGTCGGCGGTTCGGCAACGAGCGGCTCGACCAGCTTGATGAGCGTATCGACGAGCACTTCGGGCGTCGCCGGATGCGGCGTTGCCACGCGCAGGCGATCGCTCTTCATTTCGCCTTCTTCCGAGATGATCGCGGCTTTCAAGCCCGTGCCGCCCACGTCGATGGCGAGAATGCGCTCGGCGCGCGCGGCGCCTTTGTCGATGGTCGTGCGGCTCTTGGTTTTTTTCGCTACGGATGTCGTGCTCACGCTTTTCGTCCCCTTGATCAGTTGGTTTTCTTGATGGTGTCGGTAAGCGAGCGCCACGCGCGGCCATCGGCTGCGAGCAGCTTGTCGGATGCCTCGGGCCCCGCGCTACCGGCCGGATACCCGTGCACCTCGACCTCGCCGTCATGCGGATGCAGTACGTCGTCCACCGCGGCCCATGCCGTCTCGATGCTGTCCGCGCGCTGAAACAGCGTCTCGTCGCCGAGCATGCAGTCGTAGAGCAGCGTTTCGTAACCGACGTTGGCGCGCTCCGCGAAGAAATCGCCGTAATTGAACGCCGAGCGCACCGCGCCGATCTGCATGATCGGTCCCGGCACCTTCACGTTGAAGTCGAAACTCGTGCCGTGCGCCGGATCGATACGCAGCGTGAAGACGTTGGGCGTGAGTTCATCGACGGGCGTGTCGCGGAACAGGCGAAACGGCACGGCCTTGAGATAGATCGAAATCTCCGTGCGGCGCTCGGTCAAACGCTTGCCGGTGCGCAAGTAAAACGGCACGCCCGCCCAGCGCCAGTTGTCCACATAGACGCGCGCCGCGGCATAGGTTTCGGTGCGGCTGTCTTTCGCGACGCCGTCTTCTTCTTTGTAACCCTTGCCCGCTGGACCGGCCTCGTACTGGCCGAATACGACGTCTTTAGGATGCAGCGGCACGATTGCATCGAACACCTCGGCTTTCTTGTCGCGCACGGTTTCGGCGTCGAAGGAATTGGGCGGCTCCATTGCCACCATGCCGAGCAACTGGAACAAATGGTTCGGCAGCATGTCGCGAAATGCGCCGGTCTGTTCGTAGAAGCTGCCGCGCCCTTCCACTCCGATGGTTTCCGCCGCCGTGATCTGCACGTGATCGATGTACTCGCGCCGCCACATCGGCTCGAACATGGCGTTGGCGAAGCGCACGGCGAGAATGCTCTGCACCGTGTCCTTGCCGAGAAAATGGTCGATGCGATAAACCTGCGACTCCGACGCATACGAAAGAATGCAGCGATTGAGCTCCTGCGCCGTGGCCAGGTCGGTACCGAACGGCTTCTCGATGACGAGGCGGCGGAAGCTGCCGTCCTTCTCTTCCAGCAGGCCCGCGCTGCCGAGATGCTCGACGATAGGCCCGAAGAACCGCGAGCTCACCGCCAGATAGAACACGACGTTGCCGCCCTTGGCCTTCGCGAGCCGGCTTTTGAGGCGCTCGAAGGTTTCGTCTTCGGTGAATTCGCCCGCGAAGTATTCGAGCCGCTCGGTGACCCAGCTCCACGCTTTTTCGTTGAGTTGCGACGTGTGGAACGTGCTCGCTTTGTCGGCGGCGAACTTGCGTAGCGACTGCGTCAGCTCATCGCGCCAGTCGGCGGTTTCGCGCTCGCCGTGATTGACGCCGATGATCTGCATGCCGTCGTCGAGCAGGCCATCCGATGCGAGGTTGTAGAGCGCGGGCATCAGGAGCCGCTTGGTGAGATCGCCGCCCGCGCCGAAGATGACCAGCGTGCAAGGCGGCGCGGGATGCTTGCCGGCAAGCGGCGTGGCCTGTTCCGGCTTTTGCCCGCTCAATTGCGTTGGGTTCGATTGCTGTGCTTCGTTGTTCTCGTTCGGCATGACTCGTTCGCCCCTTGATCGTTTTGTGCAGTACTCAGGACAGACCCCGAGCGACGCGGCACAGTTCAAAAGCTTGCAGTGCTTTGCGGTAGAAGCAATAAAGACGTATGGCTTTTGTAATTAGCAACCTTACGTGTCGTAAAATATGCGCGCCAGCGGCGTGGGTACGGGCGGTGCGGGGCATGCGTCATCATCAACCATCAATGCGACACGGACCTCACATGAATGCCGACGATACCAAGATCGACCTGCCCGCCTATTACAAACGCATCGGCTACGACCAAACGCAGCATACGGCGGCCACGCTCGAAACACTGCGCGCCTTGCATGCGCTGCACCCGCAAGCCATCCCGTTCGAAAATCTCGATGTCCTGCTCGGCCGTCCCGTTCGCCTAGATCTTGCCTCGGTTCAGCGCAAGCTCGTGACCAATGCGCGCGGCGGCTATTGTTACGAACACAATCTGCTGTTCCGCAGGGTACTAGAAGCGCTCGGTTTTCGCGCGCGAGGTTACGCGGGACGTGTGCTGTGGGGCCGCGACGATCCCGCCATGCCGCCGCGTGCCCACATGCTGCTGATCGTCGATCTCGACGAAGGTCCCTTCCTCACGGATGTCGGTTTTGGCGGCATGACGCTCTCCGCGCCGCTTGCGCTCAAGTCCGGGCTAGAACAGATCACGCCGCATGGCGCGTTCCGGCTCGA
Source organism: Caballeronia sp. GAWG2-1 (assembly GCF_023631405.1). Classification (NCBI taxonomy): domain Bacteria; kingdom Pseudomonadati; phylum Pseudomonadota; class Betaproteobacteria; order Burkholderiales; family Burkholderiaceae; genus Caballeronia; species Caballeronia sp. GAWG2-1. The sequence continues at coordinate 139,434 of NZ_JALQDD010000026.1, read as the reverse complement.
CGGCATCGAAACCGGAACCATGCTGCCGGGCTACATCCTGAACGCCTATATCGACGGCGACTGGAAGCCGGTCTATCGCTTCGACCTCGATCCGCAATACGACGTCGACTACGAGATGTCGAACCATTTCGTGTCGACTTACCCGAGTTCCGTCTTCGTGAACAACCTGCTCGCGGCACGTCTTGCGCCCGGCAAGCGTTACGGGCTTTTCAACCGGCGCCTGAGCGTGCACGACGACCGCGAAGGCACGAGTCATCGCGAACTGAAGACGATAGAAGAACTAAGGCGTGTGCTGTCGGACGAGTTCGCCATTCGTCTGCCGGATGCCGCCGATCTCGATGGCGCGCTCGCGCGGCTTCCGTAACGCATCGAGCGCAACGCCGATCCCACTCCCAGCACACGCACGAGACCACGATGCTCAAGAAAAAGACGCGCGGCGGCAGCGATTTTCAGACTCATCATCGCAGTACGATGCTCGCGCGGCAGTTGCCCGCGTGGCGTTCGCAACTCGTGGTGATCGGCCTTGCCGCGGCTTTTTTCGCGCTCGCCGGACGAGCGGCGTGGGTGCAGGTGGTCGACCGCAAGTTCTATATCGGCGAAGGTCAGAAGCGCTATCAGCGCACGCTCTCCTTGCAGGCGACGCGCGGCAAGATAGTGGACCGTCACGGCGCCATGCTCGCCGTCAGCCTGTCGACGTATGAAGTCTGGGCAAGCCCGAAACTCTTCGACGGCACGCGCGGCGACGACATCGCCCAACTGCTCGGCATGCCCGCGCGCGATTTGCAAAGACGCGTCGAAACCGGCCGCAGCTTTGTATTGCTCAGGCGGCAAGTGGAGGCCGAGACAGCGGAGAAGATCGCGCAGATTGGGCGCGCGGGCATCACGCTCGTGCCGGACACCAAGCGCTTTTATCCGGAAGGCGAATCGGCGGCGCATATCGTCGGCTTCACCGACAACGAGGACAACGGTCAGGAAGGCGTGGAACTCGCGGCGAACGCGCGTCTGACAGGCGAAGCGGGTCAGCGCGAAGTGATTCGCGACCGGCTCGGGCGCGTGATCTCGCAGATCGGCGAGCCCGACTTGCCGCAAAACGGCGAGACCATTGCGCTCACCATCGACCGGCGCATTCAGCAGCTCGCGCATACGCATCTGAAGGCGGCAATTGCGAAGCATCGGGCGCGCGCGGGCAGTGTCGTCGTGCTCGACGCCAAGACCGGCGAAGTGCTCGCGCTCGCCAACTATCCGACCTTCGATCCGAACGACCGCAGCCATTTGACCGGAGAGCAACTGCGCAATCGCGCGCTCACCGATACCTTCGAGCCCGGCTCCACCATCAAGCCGCTGGTCGCCGCGTTGTCCATCGACCTCGGCAAGACGCGGCCGGAGACGCGCATCGATACGTCGCCCGGCACGCTCAAGATCGGCCCGAACGTGATCCACGATACGTCGAATCACGGCGTCATCACCGTCTCGGAGGCGGTGCAGATGTCGAGCAACGTCGCGCTCACGAAGCTCGCGCTGCAGATTCCCGCGCAGACCATCTGGGACAAGTACCGCGATTACGGCATCGGCCGCGCGCCGGAGCTGACTTTTCCGGGCGCGGCGGTCGGCAGGTTGCGCGCGCCCGAGCGCTGGAAGCCGATCGAGCAGGCGACCATGGCTTATGGCTACGGCATGTCGCTGTCGCTCGTGCAGATTGCGCAGATCTATACGGCCTATGCTGGCGACGGGCGCTTTCACGCAGCCACGCTTATTCAGGGCGAAACGCGCCGCGACCCGTTGCAGGTCACGAAGCCCGCCACCGCGAAGGCCGTGCGCAACATGCTGGAAATGGCGATGGGCCCGAACGGCACCGGCCGCGCCGCCGCGGTCGAAGGCTATCGCGTGGGCGGCAAGACCGGCACGGCGAGGAAGCAGATCGGGCGGTCGTATGCGGCGAACAAGTATCGCGCGTCGTTCGTCGGCATCGCGCCGATGAGCGATCCACGCGTGATCGTCGCGGTAATGATCGACGAGCCGTCGGGCACGACGTATTACGGCGGGACAGTGGCGGGGCCGGTGTTCTCTGGCATCGTCGGCGCGACGTTGCCATTGCTGGGCGTGCCGCCGGATGCTTGAGCGGGCGCGCACTTTGCTGCCCAATCATCGAGCGCGAACCTTGCCGCATGTCCGCCTTATCGAACTGTAAAGGCCCTGTGCTCTAATGCGGGTTCGCAGAGAACAACGGTCATTCGGGAGACTCATGAAGAAATTTGTCGCGGCGCTAGCGCTGCCTTTGCTCATTACCGCGTGCGGCCGTTTTCATAACGCCGATGCCGGGCAACCCGAAGTCGAAGCCGCATCCACGGATAACCGGGTCGGCGAAATCGTCCAGTGCATCACCGACGAAGCAAAGAAGCACGACACCAAATACAAGTCGACGCCAATCCCGCAAGGCACCATGCTCGAATTCGGCGATTCGAACGTCGTCAAGGTCCGCTACGACAACGGCGAGACCACGTACCGCTTTTATCCCGGCGAGCGCCACGCATCGAATCTTTGGATCGAAGGCGCTGGTAAGAAGTGCGCGCCCTGAGTCCAAATGCGCTCGACCAAAGCCATCAACGCCGTCGAACGGCTTAAAACGCGTAGCGGCAACGCGCACTATGCGGCCGTCTCCATGCCCGGCGGCTACTTCTATCTGGTCGAACGATCGGCGGAAGGCTCGCGCAAGATCTCCGAGCCAATGCCAATGGACGATTTCGTCACCTTCGTCAACGCGCGCGAGCCCGGCAAGCCGCGCAAGGTCAGCAAGCTCGACGAGGCGCTCGAAGCGCAAATCAGCCGCAGCGGCAAGCGCGCGTCCGAGTAGCAGTTTCGTCTTCGCGGGTAGTCCCGCATCCTTCCGAATCTCATCAGCCCTTTGCGCGGCGCAGCGCACATAGCGCCGCACCGCGCCTGCTTGAATGTGCGATGCCAGACGGAGCGCCGCCTCGCCGTTTGCGACTATTTTTTCAACGATTCGCAAGGCGTTGACATGGGGATGTCGTCGCCGCACGAGTCGTGAAAACAAAGACGAGTAAGGGGCGCTCACGACGGTTCGACCAGAACCGGCGTGGGTGATCGGGGTACGGGGTGAAGCGGCTACGGCGTAGCGCGACGATGAGCGATTTCATCGGGCGCTTGCCTGCCGAGAGGAAGACCACAAATGAAAAAAAAGAAAAGTGAGACCAAGGGCAGTCTCTTGCCCTCGGCCATGGCGGATCTCGAACTTCAGCATATCGAGCGCGCAGTCGCGCAGCTTCGCACGATGAACAACCAGTCTTCCGGCACGCTCAATGTCGACTATTGGCGCGAGCGGCTTGCGGCGGTATCGGCGGGATTCGCGCTCGTGCCGGCGCAGAAGCAGCGCATCGAAGCGCTTTCGACGGCGCTCGATTCCGTGAGCAGCAAAGGGCCGAGCGGCCCGGGAAGCCGCAAGAAATCCACGAACAGGCTGTGGGCGAAAGCGGCCTAAAAACCGCTTTCGCCACTCGCGCCGGGCGGCGCGAAATTCCGCGCTGCGGCGCGCGCTATTGTCATATCCGTTCGCGCGAAAGCTGCGCGAGGGGTTCCCGGTGCTCACTGCCGGGCATCGTTCCTGCTCGATGAAAGGTCATCGATTCATACAGGGAACGCCATGTCCAACACATCACACCGCACCTCGAAGATGGTCGCTGCTATCGTTGCCATCGGCACGACGGTGTTCAGCACTTACGGCTTTGCGCAGATCGTCCAGGGCTCCGGCTCCGACTCGCAAGACAGTCGCGCCTCGGATTCGACTTCGCGTGCGAATCCGGCGGGCGTGACGGTGCATGAATCGCAAAAGCCGCAATCGAAGGATGCGGCGGGCGCGGCGCGAGGCCCCAGCGCCGGCAAGGATCACAAGACCGATGGCGCGGGCGGGTTCAACAACGGTCTCTACGGCACGGGAGCTGGCAACAATAAATAAGGCGTGTGGTCGGATAGCGATCAGGGCGTTGCCGGTTACTCGACGCCCTGTGCCGCCTATCCGTTACTTCTCGCCTTGCGGCGTTCCCTCGATTTCCGGCGCAATGGCCGCGTGATTCACGATCGCCACGAGCGATATCCCGCCGAGCATATTGCCGATCACGGTCGGAATCATAAAGACCAGAAAGTAATCGCCGATACTCGCCGCACCGATCATCACCGCATAGGCCGCTTCCACCGATCCCGCGATCACGTGCGTCAGCTTGCTCACAGCAACCGTATAAGTCACGATCAAAATGGTCAGCAGCCGCGCCGAGCGCGCGCTCGGCAGCAGCCAGACCATCAACGCGATCAGCCATCCTGAAAACACGCCGCGCACGAGCGTCACGCCGAAGTCGGCGGAAAACGGCATCTCGGCGACGTGGGCGAGCGCTTCGGTGACTTCCGGCGAGAAGACGCCCTTGATCTGCAGAATGCCCGCGAAAATTGCCGTGCCGACAAGGTTGAAGACGAGCACGATCGCCCAAAGCCGCAGTGTCTTGAACAGCGTCTTCATATCGCGGCGCGTGAGCACCGGCAACACAGCGGTCAGCGTGCTCTCGGTGAACAATTGCTGGCGTCCGAGCACGACGAACACGAAACCGATCGTATAGCCGAAGCTCGATACGAGCGAACGCCAACTCGTCTCCGGTAACGAGCTTTCGAGAATCGACTGGACGAGAAACGAGAAACCCATCGAAAGGCCGGCGGCAAGCGCCGACCACATCAGCGCGCCGAAGGTCCGCTCCATCGCCGCCTCGCCTTCTTCGCGGACGATTTCGTGAACGACGAGCGCATGCGGCGTCGAATGCTCGGCCGCCTGTTCACGCTCGGCGTTATCGAGGTTGGGCGACTGTGCGCCAGCGGAACTTTCCTTGGGAGAAGCTTCGGTGGATGTTTCTTCTTGCTGCGCGCCGGGTTTCGGCTGTGACATGTTTTTCTCCCTGAAAGCCGCTCGATGCAGGGATCGGATGAGCGGCGGCGAAGCTTTCAAGCAGAAAGAATGCCCGACGAGTCAGTTTGAAGACATTTCTAGCGGACGATGCCGCCATCGAGCGAATCATAGCCGCGCCACTTGTAGATCAGCGCTGAGATAAGCCAGCACGCGGCGAAGAGACCGACGATTGCATAACCGAGCGCGCCGAAGTGTTCGGAAAGCACGGCGACCGCGTCCCACAGTCCGCCCTTCAGTTGCAACCGGTCCGCGATCAACCCGAGCGCTTCGATGCCGCCTATCAGCACCGCGATCAGCACCGACACCAGCGTGACCGTGAGGTTGTAGTAGAGCTTGCGGATCGGCTTCATGAAAGCCCAGCCATAGGCGCCGACCATGAGCATGCTGTCGGCGGTATCGATGAGCGACATGCCCGCGGTGAAAAGCACCGGAAACACGAGGATCGACCACACCGGCATGCCGCGCGCGGCTTCCGCGGCGGCGATACCCATGAGGCCGATCTCGGTCGCCGTATCGAAACCGAGTCCGAAGAGAAAGCCGAGCGGATACATATGCCAGCTTCGGCTGATGAGGCGGAAAAGCGGCCGGGCGATGCGCGCGATCGGTCCGCCGCCCGCCATCAGCAGGTCGGCGTCGTCGTCGTGCCATGCTTCGCCGCGACGCACGCGCCCGAACGCGCGCCAGACGCCGCGCAGCACGAACAGATTCATCGCCGCGATGGCGAAGAGAAAAAGCGCGGAGACGGACGTCCCGATCACCCCGCCGATCTCACGATACTGCGCAAAGCGGCCCTGCACGGCGAACGCGGTCGCGGCAATGAGCGCGCTCGCCACCACGACGACCGTCGAATGGCCGAGCGAAAAGAAGATGCCGACGCCAAGCGGACGCTTACCCTGCTGCATCATCTTGCGCGTGACGTTATCGATAGCGGCGATGTGATCGGCATCCACGGCATGGCGCAGTCCGAGCGAATACGCCAGCAGCGACGTGCCAAGCAGCACCGGATAGTGCCGGAACGCGACGAGCGCCCAGAGCCACGCGAGCACATTGAAGACGATGAGCCCGGCAAACATGCGCGTCGACTTGCGTTGCAGACTGAAAGCGCCCATTCGCCCGGCAGTCTCGATGACCGCGCTGTGACTCGGGTTGGCGTCTCTGTCGTGAAATCGGGACATGTCGGTGGATTTGGGGCCACAAAGGGTCAAAGGATACCGCGCTTCGATGGGCGGCCAATAATCGGCGCGGCCACTCCCGCGCGTTCGGCGCGTTCACCGGGCAATCACGTGACCTGCCGCATATATGACTTTTTGCCTATTCCTATTCGCTGAGCGGGGAAAACATAGGCGGATTCATTGGTTGGGCGCATCGAAGCGCGCAGCTAGGATGGCACTTCGCTTATCCCGACTTTCGCCATGCCCCGCTATCTCGACGACGCGCAACGCGAGCAACTCCAGGAACAACGCGCGACGTGGCGCTGGCGCAGCGCGTGGCCGACGTGGCTCGTGATCGTCGCGGTGTACAGCGGCTGGTTCGGCGTGGCGCTCCATGCGCGCACGCTCGGCTTGCCGGTCACGCTCACGCTGCTCGCGGTGCTCTCGTGCTGGTACATGTCGCTGCAGCACGAACTGCTGCATGGACATCCCACGCGCTGGCCGCTCGTCAACATGCTTTTCGGCCTGGCGCCGCTCGCCGTGTGGTTTCCGTATGCGGTGTATCGCGACTCGCATCTGCGTCATCACGACGACGCGCATCTGACCGAGCCCGGCCGCGACCCGGAAAGCTATTACGTCACGCCGGAGCAGTGGGCCAATGCGGGCGTCGTATTGCGCGCGGCCCTCGCTGCCCGCAATACGTTCTTGGGCCGCGTGCTGATCGGTCCATGGTTCTCGATCGCCGCCTCGTGGCGCGAAGCCGCGCAGGCGGTCGCGCTAGGTCAATGGCGGATCGTCGCGAGCTGGCTCGTGCACGCAGCGTCGCTTGCCGCGCTTGCATGGTGGCTCGATGCCCGTTGCGGCATTCCGTGGCGCGCGTTTCTGTTCGGCGTCGGCTATGCATCGCTGGCGCTGGCTTCGGTGCGATCGTTTCAGGAGCATCGGGCGGAAGGCGATGCCCGCGAACGCACCGTTCTGAACGAGGCCGCGTGGCCCTGGCGACTGCTGTTTCTGAACAACAATTATCATTCGGTGCATCACGACTTGCCCGGCGTGCCGTGGTTTGCGCTGGGCGCGGTGTATCGGCAGCGGCGCGAAGCGTACGGCGCGAGCAATGGCGGATTTGTCGTGCGCGGGTACGGCGAGTGGATCAAAAAGCATGCGTTCGCGCGCGCGGTTTCACCGGTGCATCCGTTCGCGGGCGGGACGCGCGCGCCGGTGGAATGGATTGCCGATACCTCCGTCACGACGCGCACGAACGCGATGCAACGCGGCGCGGCCAAGCGCTTCGGGCAGCCGGCGCTGGTCAGGGCTGCGGCGTCCACGCGTGATTCGCGCTCGGCGAAGGTTTCGTAGATCGGCTTGCGGTCGAGCCGCCCTGTACGATAGAGCGTTCTCGCTTCTCGCAAAGCTCGCCCATGCAATGGATCACCGCCCTTCCGATGTACAACGTCACGCCCGCGCTGGCTGCCGACTGGCGCGCGCTGCTGACGGACGTGAAAGCGCGGGTGACAGACTGGCTGGACGAACGCGCTGATACGCTCGACATCGTCGATCCGGGTGCGGATCTCACCACTTTCTGGCAACGCGACGATCTGCTCCTGTCGCAAACCTGCGGTTATCCGCTCGTTCACGCGCTCGAAGGCCGCGTGCAACTCGTCGCCACGCCCAATTTCGATGTCCCCGGCTGCGCGAACGGCAGCTATCGCAGCGTGATCGTCGCCGGAAAGCACACGCAAGCGACGACGCTCGCCGACTGTCGCGGCCTTAGAGCCATCTACAACAGCGACGACTCCAACAGCGGCATGAACTTCCTGCGTCACGCGGTCGCGCCGCTGGCCCGCGAGGGCCGCTTCTTCGCTTCGGTCGAGCGAAGCGGCGGGCATCTGGCTTCGCTTCAAGCGCTCGCGACGGACCGAAGCGCGGATGTCGCCGCCATCGACTGCGTGACCTTTGCTTACGTGCGCGAACATGTGCCGGAACTAGCCGAAGGCGTCAGGGAAATCGGCGTGACGGCGAGTTCGCCCGCGCTGCCTTTCATCGCTTCGAAGCGGGTTCCGCGAGACGGCATCGAGCGGCTCGCCGCCGCGCTCGCGGATTCCGTACGCGACCATCCCGCGCTTGCGCAACGGCTGCGGCTCGACGGCTTCGTGCGCCCCACGCGCGCCGACTACGCGCCGATTCTCGACCTCGAACGCGATGCCATCGCGCAAGGCTATCCGCGGCTGGCCTGATCGCTTCGGCAAGAATCCCGCACATTCGGCACAATCGACTTTTAAACGCGAGGCGCCGGCGCGGCTTGTCCGCCAGCCGGGCCTGAACGCTGACGGCCACGCTTCTCGTCGTCCCACGCATCCGGAACGTCGCAATGATCCCCTTCTCGCTTCTCGACCTCTCACCGATTCCGCTCGGCTCGACCGCCTCCGACGCCTTCGCGCATTCGCTCGACCTCGCCCGTCACGCGGAAAGCTGGGGCTATAACCGCTACTGGCTCGCCGAGCATCACAACATGACGGGCATCGCCAGCGCGGCGACGGCGGTCGTGATCGGCCATATCGCGGCGGGCACCAAGACCATTCGCGTCGGCTCGGGCGGCATCATGCTGCCGAATCACGCGCCGCTCGTCATCGCCGAACAGTTCGGCACGCTCGCGTCGCTGTTTCCGGGACGTATCGACTTGGGCCTCGGACGCGCGCCCGGCACCGACCAGACCACGGCTCGCGCGCTGCGTCGCGACTTGCAAGGCAGCGCCGATTCCTTCCCTGACGACGTCGTCGAACTGCAGCGTTTTTTCGCCGATCCCGTCGAGGGACAACGCGTGCGCGCAGTGCCCGGCGCCGGTCTTCATGTGCCCATCTGGCTGCTCGGCTCGTCGCTCTTCAGCGCGCAACTGGCGGCGGCGCTCGGGCTGCCGTTCGCGTTCGCGTCGCATTTCGCGCCGGATTATCTGCTGACCGCGCTGGAGGTGTATCGCACGCAATTCCGGCCATCGGCGACGCTCAAGAAGCCTCACGCGATGGTCGGCGTGAACGTCTTCGCCGCCGATACCGTCGATGAAGCCCTCTTTCTATTTACCTCGCTGCAGCAGCAGTTCATCAATTTGCGGCGCGGCACGCCCGGCCAGTTGCCGCCGCCCGTCGACCAGATCGCGTGGAGCGAGGGCGAGCGCGCAGGCGTCGAGCGGTCGCTCGCGTGTTCGGTGGTCGGCGCGCGTGCGGATGTCGAAGCGGGTTTGCGCTCGGTGATCGAGCAGACTCAGGCCGACGAGTTGATCGTCACGGCGCAGATCTTCGATCATCGGGCGCGTCTGCGCTCGTTCGAGATCACGGCGGAAGTACGCGATTCGATTGCCGCCCGCGGTTGAATCGGCGCAACGACGAAGGCCGCACGACATTCGGGAAAGCCCCTACGCTTTACGCGCGCGCTTTTGACAGGCAATAATGAGACAGGCGGGGCGCGTGCGCGCTTCGCATCTGCTTATCCGCCGTGTCTGCCTTCGTCGTGCGCCCGAAATTCGTGCATGAGAGAGGAGGCGCGGCAAGACAACAACAAATACGTCGCAAGACGGGAGGAAGAATGTCGATGCCGAAAAGCGCCGCCACGGGCGCCATGACGCTCCTGACGGAATACGATGAATCGAGCGGCCAGGAAGTGCGTTCGCTGCGGCTCGAACCCGCATCCGACGGCAAGGCTGTTCTGTTGATCGAGATCGACGAGCGCAAGCCGGGTATTCATCGTGAAGTTCGTTATGAAATTACGCCCGCCGAACTGATTGCGGCAATTCGCGCGCACGGTGCGGAATTGCCGGGTGAACAACATAGTCGTTAAAACAATTTAATAGTTGGCGCAAGCAGCATACAATAGCGTTCAGGCGACGCATCAGCCGTTCGGGAAACCGGGCGGTTCGAGTGTCGCTTTCCCGCAGTTCGTAGCCTCCCGACGTGACCTCCCGCGCGCACTATAGTCGTGCGTCCGTCATGGCGATTCCCGCACGAGCCAATGTCCGAAGCCGGTATTACTGTTATATAGCCGACACAGCGGGGACATTAATCGGTGTGGGCGGCGCGTGTGATGGGATAAGCGCGGTCTGCGGTAAATACACTAATTGACGCACGTTTCACTGTGCGTCACGCTGGATAAAACATATCAAACCTAGTCATCGAGCCGCCCCGGTCCGCGCGGGGCATCGGTTCGTCTTTCGCAAATCAAAAAGCTGAATCAGGAAAGCCGTGGACGAAAGAAAGCGAGACAGCATCATCGCGTATTTACGCAGCCGAATGGTCGAGTTCGGCATTACGGAAGGCGCGCTGGCCGAAGCATTGGCCGACGCACCAGCGGCCGAACCGCCGCCCACCTTTACCAAGACCAACGGCGCCAACGGTACGGCGAAGCCAGCTCGGGCCATGCCGCAATTGCCGTCACTGCCGCAATCCGGAGACGGCGCAGCGCCGATTTTCCGTAACGCCAGCGGCGACACGTGGGACGGCCTGGGCGACATGCCCGAATGGCTGAAGCGCGCCGTGCATGCCGGTCAGGATATCGAGTTTTATCGCGTGTAACGCCCTTCCTCGTTTCCCCGCCTTTCGGATACGCATGCACGGTGGCCAATAAACGCCATCATTATGCGTAGTCATTAAGCGCGATTCGTAAGGCATGGGCGTTTCGCCTTCGTCATTGTCACCTCAGGCCATGCAAGCGGAATGCTCCGCGTGCTTCTGCGCGCGCCGTTTTTTCGCAAAGACGTCGTGGTTAATCGCGCCCGCATTTGCCGACCGGCCGTGCACATTCGAAACGCACACGCATGCAATTGCGCGGCTCGGCGCGTGCGAAGCCTCGCGCATAGGCAATTCATCGCGAATAATCAAGCCTAAAAAATTTCGACGATGGTTCCCTTTCGCGGCGGAAAACGTTTATTGGTGGTGACCAGTACCCGGCTTTCCTGAAAGCGCCGCCGTTTCGCGAACACTTCATCGTTACATCCAGCACACCGTTAGTACACCGCAAGTACGCCGAACAGGTCCCGCAGTCTTTGCTCGACAGGGGGAACGCATGAACGCTTACCGACGCCTCGCGCGCCACGATACCGAAACCGAAACTGATTGGCAGCTGCATCGACAGACGAGGAAGCGGAGCACGCGCTCAGGCCTCGCCTTGCATCGCGGCTGACGTATAGCGTCCGCGAAACGCGTATCGAACGAGGAGCGCCATGTTGCCCCGGCCCACTACCCTGCCGAGCGTCGAGCGGCGCATGACAGCCGGGCGCATGTTGCTCGAAGGGGCATCGGTGCAGGCCGTGGCGGAGCATCTGCATCTGTCCTTGCAGACGGTGAAGCGTTACAAGGCAATCGTGTCCGATGGCGGGCTCGACGAGCTCGCGAAAATGGGCGTGGGCGGACGGGTATCGGTGCTGGACCGCGAGGCGCTCGAATGGATCGCGGCCGCCTTGCAGGGCCCGGCGCGCGTGCATGGTTTTGCGAGCGACGCGTGGACCAACTCGCGTCTGCGCGAACTGATCGAGCGGCGCTTCGGCGTGCGTTATTCGCGCGTCTATGTGTGGCAGATCGCGACCAATCTCGGACTTGGGCATCTGCTGTCGAAGTCACGACGCTGATGCCGGTGATGTTCACATATCAAAGGAGATGACCATGCTTCGAACTTCGCGTCGTGCAGGCAGTTCATGGATCGGATGCGCACTCGTCGCGCTTGCTTGTGTCTCGGCTTTGCCGGCTGCGGCGCAGGATGCCGCGTCGGAACCGCAAGCGCGAGCCGGGGCGGCGGTGGCGCAAGTGCAGGCGCATGTGGTTGGCATCGACCCGGTGACGAACAGCGTCGCGCTAAAGGGGCCGGCGGGGCGCGTCGTGGAAGTCGCCGTCAATCCGCAGGTCGCCGATGTCAAGAAGCTCAAGATAGGCGACACGGTGAACATCGAGTATCGCAACGCCGTGCTGATGCGCGCGGTCAAGGCGAAGCCGGGTGCGATTCGTGAGCGCGTCGACACGCAAGCGACCGTTCCGGCGACGAACGGCGTGACGGCGCAGGCGCGAACGGTGGAGATACTGGCGACGATTCAGCACATCGACAAGAAAAAGCGCGAGATCACGCTACGCGGCCCGACCCACACGGTGACGCTTGCGGTCGCGCCGGACTTATCGCTTGACGGCTTGAAGTCCGGAGATATGGTGCATGCGCAATTCGAATCGGCGACGGCCATTCAAGTGCTCAGGGACGGGCAGCCCTTACGCTGATCTTGACGCGCAATCGCCACGCTCCGGAAAGCCTTTGCGGATCAATGCGTTGGATGGGTCACGCAGCGGCTATCCACAGGGCTTTCAACAGAAACTGTGGATAGTTTCGTGGATGACCCATTTTGCATACGCGAATAAAAAAGCCCCGCGACCGCGGGGCCAACCTCTCAGATTCCCGCTACCCTTTCGACCTCAGAAATTGAAGTTATCGATATTCGCCGAATCGAACGTCGTAGGCGGCCCGAGAATCACTTCCCCGCTCTTTCCCACGGTCCGCTTGCCCAGCTTGCCGGCTTCGAACGAATCGCCTTCCTTGCCCGTGATCGTGCCCGACGCAAGACTGGCCGCCGCGTACGCCGCGAGATAACCCAACTGACCCGGGTCCCACAACTGGAACGCCTTGACCGTGCCGTTCTTCACGAACGCGCGCATCTGGTTCGGCGTGCCGAGACCCGTCACCGTGACCTTGCCCTTGGCTGGCGAACTCGAGATATAACGCGCCGCCGCCGCGATGCCCACCGATGTCGGCGCCACGATTCCCTTCAGGTTCGGATAAGCCTGCAACAGGCCCTGCGTCTCCACGAATGATTTTTGATCGTCATCGTTGCCGTAGGCGATCTTCACGAGTTTGATCTTCGAATACTCCGGCTTCTTCAGTTCGTCCTGCATCCATTTGATCCAGGTGTTTTGATTGGTCGCGTTGGGCGTCGCGGAGAGAATCGCGAATTCGCCTTCACCGCCAATCAGCTTCGACAGCAACTGGATCTGTCCACGTCCGATCGCTTCCGATTCGGCCTGATTCACGAAAATTTGCCGTCCGTCGGGCGCGGTGTCCGAGTCGAAAGTCACGACCTTGATGCCCTGCGACATCGCTTTTTTCAGATACGGCACGACCGCGTTGGCGTCGTTGGCGGCGATCACGATGGCGTTCTGCCGCTGCGTGATCAACGTGTTGATATAGCTCACCTGTGACGACGCGCCCGCATCCGACGGGCCGACGACCTTGCCATCGCCCTTGAACTCCTTGATCGCGGCCATGCCGCCGTCATCGGCAATGACTTCGTACGGGTTATTGATCTGCTTGGGCAGGAAAGCGATCTTCAGCCCGCTCTTCAGCTCGGCGGCGCTTGCGGCAAGCGCCACGGTGGCGGCCAGCAAGGCCGCCGCGAGCACCGGCCCGCGTGAGAATCGATACGGTTTTTTCATGTATGTCTCCTGTCATTGCGCGCGAGTTTTGCCTTTGGACAAACCGTTGCGCTGGTTATCAACGTTCTTCAATGCACCCTCGACCAGCCCTCAACACCTACGACGTCTGCGCCATGAAGCGTCTTTCACGCGCGGCCCGCCAGCGCGCGACCAGATTGGGAATTAGCACCGAGGACAGCAGCAGCGCCCCGGTCACGATAGTCAGTGTTTCGCTCGATACATCCGCGAGGGTCAGCGCATTGCGCAGCACGCCGATGATCACGAGCGACAGCAGCACGCCGATCATCGACCCGCGTCCGCCGAAGATGCTCACGCCGCCGAACAGCACCGCCGCGATCACCGACAACTCGAAGCCTTCGCCGTTGTCGCCGCGCGCACTGGTGAAACGCAGCGTATAGACGATGCCCGCGAGCGCCGCCATCGCGCCGGACAGCATGAAGAGCCTGATCTTGGTCTTCGCCACGTCGATGCCCGAAAACTGCGCGGCCGTGGGGTTCGCGCCGATGGCAAAGAGGCTGCGGCCGAACGGCGTCGCCTGCAACAGCACCGTGAAGACGAGCGCGCCCGCGATCACGAGAACGAAGGGCATCGGCAGGAAGGTATCCGCGATGGTATCGATGCCAAACGACGTGTACGACGCCGGAAAGTCCGCGATGGCCTGATCGCCGAGCAACACGTAAGCGAGACCCCGAAACAGCGCTAGCGTGCCGATGGTGACAGCAAGCGATGGCAGATTGAAGCGCACGATCACGAGCCCGTTGAGCAGCCCGGCCATCGTGCCCGCGACGAGCACGATGGCGATGACGAGCGGCATCGGCAAGCCCATGTGCCAAAGCACGCCCATCAACGCGCTCGACACGCCCAGCACCGACGCCACCGACAAATCGATTTCCGCCGCGACGATGATGAGCGTCATCGGCAAGGCGATCAGCGCGATCTCGGTGAAATCGGCGAGCATGTTCGAGAGGTTCGCGCCGGAAAGGAACATCGGCGAAAGCACGCGTCCGCCGATCAGCGAGACGACCAGCACGATGGCGAGCATCGCCTCCCATTGCAGATGACGGCGTTTTGCCGTGGAAAGAGCCGAGTCGGGTTTAGCCATGATCGCGTTTCCTCATCATGCGGCGCGCGACCGAGCGCGCGAGCAACGTATCCAGCGCGATCGCCGCGACGATCAGCGCGCCTTGAATGGCCTGCTGCCAGAACGGCGACACGCGCAACACCACGAGCGCGATGTTGATGACGCCCAGCACCAGCGCGCCGAGCGTCGCGCCCGCCACCGTGCCGACGCCGCCCGTGATCGCAACGCTGCCGACCACCGCCGCCGCGACCACCTGCAGCTCGATGCCCTTCGCCGTGCTGGCATCGACGGTGCCGAAACGCGCAAGCCACAGCACGCCCGCAAGGCCGGCGATCGCGCCGGACAGCAGGAAGCCGATCATCACGCGGCGGTCCACGCGAATGCCCGCGAGACGCGCGGCTTCGGGGTTCGAGCCGATGGCGTAATGCTCGCGGCCGCCGCGATACTGCTTCAGATACACCGACAACGCGATCAGCACGACGAGCGCGATCAACACGAGATTCGGCACGCCGAGCAGCGATCCGGTTGCAATCGTGGCGAAGCTATCCGGCAGACTCGTCGCGTTGATCTGGCCGCCGTGGACCCACGCGTAGTCCGCGCCGCGCACGATATACAGCGTCGAGAGCGTGGCGACGAGCGACGGCACGCGCCCGAAGGTGACGAGCGCGCCGTTCACCGCGCCGATCACGAGCCCGACGCCCATGCCCGCGAACATCGCGACGATCACCGGCATGTGCGGGTTCATCACGAAGAGGCTGCCGACCGCATATGCGCTCACGCCGACGATCGACGCCACCGACAGATCGATATGCCGCATCAGCATGACGATCGTCATGCCCGCCGTCAGCAAGCCGATGATCGACACATTCAGCAGCACGTCACGCAGATTCTGCAGATTCAGGAAGTCCGGCTTCACCGCAGCGGTCGCGCCAATCAGCACGAGCAGCACGATGAAGAGCGTGAGCTCGCGACTCTTCGCGATCGAACCCGCGAGACTCTCGCGTTTCGTTTCGGCGGCAGGCAGCGCGGGCATGGTGGGAGAGTGTCGTGTCATCATGCGGCGCGTCCCAGGGTTTGCGGCGATGCGCCCAACGCGGCGCTCATCACTCGTTCTTCGTTTGCATCGGCGCGAGCAATGTCGGCGCTGATACGGCCTTCGTGCATGACGAGCACGCGGTCCGCCATGCCTAGCACTTCGGGCAGCTCGCTTGAAATCATCAGCACGGCCATGCCCTCTTTCACGAGTTCGGCGAGCGTGCGATACACCTCGGCTTTCGCGCCCACGTCGATACCGCGCGTCGGTTCATCGATGATGAGCACCTTCGGATTCGTCGCGAGCCACTTGCCGAGCACGACCTTCTGCTGATTGCCGCCCGACAGCGTGCCGACGGGCGCATCGAGATCGCCGGCCTTGAGGCGCAGGCGCTTGCCCCAGTCGGCGGCGAGCGTCGATTCGCTTTTCGCGGAGATGAGCCCGTGCCGCATCAAGCGGCCGAGCACGGTGAGCGATGCATTGCGCGCGATGCTCAGTTCCAGCGCGAGCCCTTGCGCGCGGCGATCCTCCGGCACGAGCGCGAGGCCCGCGCGCACCGCTGCCGCCGGATGGCCGAGGGCGAGCGCCTTCCCCGCGATCTTCACTTCGCCGCCATCGACCGGATCGATACCGAAGATGGCGCGCGCGACTTCGCTGCGTCCCGCGCCGACGAGGCCCGCGAGCGCGACGATCTCGCCTGCGCGGACATCGAAGGAAATGTTCTTGAATACGCCTTCGCGCGTCAGGTTGCGGACCGAGAGACGCACGTCGCCGGGCTGCACGTCCGCCTTCGGATAGAACGTGTCGAGATCGCGGCCGACCATCTTGCTCACGATGGCATCGATGGTCATGTCGCTGGTGAGCGCGTCGTAGACCTTCATGCCGTCGCGCATGATGGTCATGCGCTGCGTCAGTGCGAAGACTTCGTCGAGCCTGTGCGTGATGAAGAGGATCGCGACATCCCGCTCACGCAGCGCACGCACGATGGCGAAGAGCCGCTCCACTTCCGTTAGCGAGAGCGCGGCGGTGGGCTCGTCCATGATGAGCACGTTGGCGTCGAGCGAAAGCGCCTTGGCGATCTCGACCACTTGCTGGTCCGCGATCGACAAGCCGCGCACGAGCCGTTGCGCGCGCAGGTTCACGCCGAGCGACGCGAGCAACGCATCGACTTCGCGATGCATTTCGTCGTAGCGTATGCGTCCGAGCCGGTCGCGCGGCTGCCGGCCCATGTAGATGTTCTCCGCGATGGAAAGGTCCGCGAACAGCGTCGGCTCCTGATAGATGACGGCGAGACCGGCATCGCGTGCCTCGGCGGGATTGGCGAAGCGGCGCGGTTCGCCATCGACGAGAATCTCGCCTGCATCCGGCTGATACACGCCGGCGAGCAGTTTGACGAGCGTGGATTTACCCGCGCCGTTTTCGCCGAGCAACGCGTGGACTTCGCCCGCGAAGAGTTGCAGGCTGCCGTCGCCCAATGCGCGCACGCGGCCGAACGCCTTGCTCGCGTGCCGCAATTCGAGTCTTGGCGGCTTGTTGGTTGTCATGCGCTGTCTCCTGTTTGTCGGCCGAAGCTGGCGCTTGCTCCGGCCTGTGCAACGCCGTGGACCTTGGCGTTGCGCCTGAGCGCTTACGCGAGTTTCACGCGACGCCTTCGATCAAGTCCGACGCCAGTTCCGGTCTTCGAACGTTGCTATTAAATGCGGTAAATCCGCTCCGCATTACGCACGAATAGTGCTTGCTTTTCGCTGTCGCTCGCGTCGCTCACGATTTGCGCGTAGGCGTTCCACAGCTGTTTGTAAGTACCGAAAAGCCTGTCGACCGGGAAATTCGATGCGAACATCGCGCGGCCGACGCCGAAGGTATCGATGGTTTCGAGCACATACGGCCGGAAGCTCTCCACTGTCCATTCGTGATCGAGCATGGCGAAGCCGCTCAGCTTCACCGCGACGTTCGGACAAGCCGCGAGCGCACGCATGCCGTCGCGCCACGCGCGATATCCTTCGACCGAAGACCGGTCCACGAACATCCCCGCATGATTGACGATGAACTGCGTGTTTGCATGTTCGCGCGCGAGTTGCGCGGCATCGTTCATCTGCGACGGATAAAGCTGCAAGTCGAACGACATGCCGAAGCGCTCGAGCAACGCGAAGTTCCGGCGCCACCGAGGCTCGTGCATGAAGTGCCGCCCGACGTAGTCATACAACGGATTTTCGTGCACGTTGAGAATCTGCCGGATGCCGCGCGTGTTGGCGAAGGCCGCGTGCGCTTCGAGCACGGCGGGCGCATCGTCGGCCGATAAATCCGCGCCCGCCACGATGCCGTTCGGCATGCCGCGGCCGGTGTCGTCGGCGAGTCCTTGCAGCCAGCGCGTTTCCTCGACAGGATCGGCGGGATCGTGGTTCGCATCGACGTGCACGATCTTCAGCACTTCGATGTCGCCGGCATCGCGCAACAGATCGGCGAGCAGATAGTCATGCTTTAAATCGCGCGCGTCGCCGACGAACGATGTCTGCGGATTCGCCAGCCACGGATAGTGATGCGTGGACAAATCCCACAAGTGGATATGCGGATCGACGACCTGCATGATGGTGTTCCTCACGAGCTTGGAAATGCGCGATTACGGAAGATGAAAGACGGGCGCAAGCGGCACGGCAACAGGCGCGTTGTCCGCATGCGTTTCCATCAGCGCGGCCATGTAGTCCCACCATTTGCGCATGATGGGCAAATGCGGCAACGCGTCGGTCGAATGCGTGCCGGTGCGCTTGTAGGTGGCGAACAGATGTCCGGTCGCTTCGTCGAGAAAAATCCAGTAGTCGCGGATGCCCGCTGCAACGAGCGCATCGGCCAGTTCGGGCCATATCTCGCGATGGCGCTTCTCGTATTCCTCGCGCATGCCCGGCTTCAGGGTCATGCGAAATGCCATTGTCTCCATGGCGGACCGCCTGATTTTGTTTAGTGAGCCCGAATGTTCGCGGCTCGTTGTGCTGCGACTATAATTCGCCGACCGATAACACGACAATCCGAAAGAAGGATTGGCCGATCGCAAATGCGTATCGGTTTGAAGCTACTGCGTTGCATCACCGCGGACCGACAATGAATCAGAACGTCTCACAGGTGGCGCTCGTCAATCGCCTGAAATTCAAGCATCTGGCGCTGCTCGTCGCGCTCGACGACGCGCGCAATCTGCACCAGGCCGCCGATGCCATCAACGTCGCGCAGCCGAGCGCGAGCCGCATGCTGGCCGATATCGAGGAAGCGTTCGGCTTCCTGCTCTTCGAGCGCAACGCGCGCGGCATGCAGCCAACGCCGCTCGGCATGTCCGCGCTCGCCTACGCGCGCCGCTCGCTCGCCGACCTCACCCGCTTCGCCGACGACCTCGACAACAAACGCCGTGGCGGACATGGCCAACTCACGGTCGGCGCGATCATGGGCGCCGCGCCCGACGTGCTCGCCATGGCCGTAACCGAACTCAAGTCGGAGCGGCCGCTGCTCAACGTGCGCATCCTCGGCGAAACCAGCGACCAGGTCGTGCAACTGCTGCATCGCCGCGAAGTCGATCTCGCGCTCGGCCGTCTCACCACGCCTTTGCAGCACAACGACTTCGATTTCGAACCGCTTGCGCGCGAAGCCATGCGGCTCGTCGTGCGCGCCAGACATCCACTCGTTTCGAAGACGACGCTCGCGCTCGATACACTCGTCGGCTGGCCGTGGATCCTCCAGCCGATCACGAGTCCCGCGCGTCATCTCTTCGAGGATGAACTCGCGCGCGCCGGGCTCACCACGCCTGCCGATATCGTGGAATGCGCGTCCATCTTCGCGACGCTGCAACTGCTGCAAAACAGCGACGCCGTCGCAATGCTGCCGGAATCCGTCGTGCGAGATTATCTGCGCGCGCAATTGCTGGTGGAACTGCCCATTGAAATCGGCAAGAGTCTGTCGGGCTTCGGCTTGCTGCGCCGCAAGTTCGAGACGCTCTCCGAACCCGCCGAATACTTCATCGCGCTGTTGCGCAAGTATTCGGCGTCGTCGCTCGCGGTCACTGCAGGTTGACGAAGAGACCGCCATCCACGAGCAGCGACGCGCCCGTCACGTAACGCGCGCGATCCGATGCCAGAAACACGACGCACTGCGCCACATCGTCCGGTTCACCGAGTCTTCCAAGCGGAATGCGCTTTTCCATATAGGCGCGCTTTTCCGTATCGGACAAGTCTTCGGCGTTGAGGTCGGTGGCGATGGTGCCCGGCATCACCGAATTGCAGCGGATGCCGTAAGGGCCGAGCGCGATGGCGCACGACTGCATCAGCGAATGCACGCCCGCCTTGGTCGGCGTGTAATGCGTCTGCATTCCACCGCCGACGAGCGCGCTGATCGAACTCGTCGCGATGATCGCGCCGCCCGTGCCTTGATCCTTCATCTGATTCGCCGCGGCCTGCGTCACGTAGAACGCGCCGTTCAGGTTCACCGCGACCGTGGTTTCATAGACCGATGGCGGCATGTCGAGAAACGCATGGAACGGACAGATGCCCGCGTTGCTCGACAGCACGTCGACGCGCCCGAAGGCGTCCACCGTGCGGCGCACGAGTTCGCGGCCGGTCTCGTGTTCGGCGACATTGCCTTCGACCGCAATCGCGCGACGGCCGAGCGCCTCGATCTCGCGCAGGATCGACTCGACGGCGTAGCCCTTGCCGTACGACTTGTCGTTGTCGCCCCAATAGTTGATCGCGACGTTCGCGCCTTCGCGCGCGCTCGCCAGCGCGATCGCCCGGCCGATGCCGCGCGAGCCGCCCGTCACGATCACCACTTTGTCTTTCAACAGCATGAACGTTTCCTTCAATGAGTGTACGGACGCGTCAACGCGCATTCGGGATTCAGCCGCACGCCGAAGCCCGGCGTCTCCGGCACCTTCATGCGGCCGTTCACCGGAACGGGTTCGTCGAGCAGCAAGGGCGTGAACATCGGCACGACCTGATCGGCTTTCTCGGCCATCATGAGGAACTCGGCGAACGGCGAGTTGTGACGCGTCACCACGAAGTGATAGCTATACACCGACGAACCGTGCGGCACCACGAGCACGTTATGCGCATCCGCGAGCGCCGATATCTTGATGAGCTCCGTGATGCCGCCGCACCAGCCGACATCCGGCTGCACGAGGTCCGCGCAGCCCATCTCGAAGAGCATGCGAAAACCCCAGCGCGTGGCTTCGTGTTCGCCCGTCGTCACCATCATGCCGCCTGGCACCGCGCGGCGCAGTTCGGCATAGCCCCAGTAATCGTCGGGCGGCAGCGCCTCTTCGATCCATTTCAGGCCATACTCGCGCGCCGCGTTCGCGAGGCGCTTCGCGTAGTTGAGGTCGAGGCTCATCCAGCAGTCGAACATGAGCCAGAAGTCGTCACCGACTTTCGAGCGCATGTCGGCCAGTTTGGCGATGTTCTTCGCGAGCCCTTCCTCGCCTTCGGCCGGTCCATGCTGCAAAGGCATCTTGCCGCCGATGAAACCCATCTCCTTGGCGAGATCCGGCCGCGCGCCGGTTGCATAGAACTGGAGTTCATCCCGCACCGGTCCGCCGAGCAACTGGAACACGGGTTCCTGGCGCACCTTCGCGAGCAGATCCCACAACGCCAGATCGACACCCGATATTGCGTTGAGCACGATACCCTTGCGCCCGTAGTACAGCGTCGCGAAATACATCTGATCCCACATCTTTTCGATATCCGTCACGCGCTGCCCTTCGAGGAAGCGCGCCAGATGCTTCTCGACGATGAATGCGCCGATCTCGCCGCCCGTCGTCACCGCGAAGCCGACCGTGCCGTCGCTTGCCTCGATCTCCACGACGAGCGAGCCGAGCACGTTCAGTCCGAACGACTGACGGCTCTGGCGATACTCGGGATAACGCGCCATCGGCGTCGAGATGTGATCGTCGATCCAGTGGTTCGCGCCCTGGTCGTGATAATCGGCGCCGCCGCCGCGAACGGTGAAAGCGCGCACTTGGCGAATGGTGGGCATGGACATGAGTGTCTGTCTCCGTTTGAAGGCGTTGTTGTTCAGGATGCGCTGGCGGGTTTGGCGCGGGCATCGCGCGAGGCGTCGCGCTGCGGCACGCGCACGAAGGCGACGATCACGAGCGCGGCCAGGACGCTCGCCGCGCCGAGCACCATGAGTCCGGCGCTGGTCGAATGGAATGCGGCTTCGGCGGCGGTGCGGGCCATCGGTGCAAAGAATCCGCCGAGGCCGCCCAACGAGTTGATGAGCGCGATGCCGGCCGCCGCGGCCGCGCCAGTGAGATAACGCGTCGGGAACGTCCAGAAGAGCGGCTGGGCGGCGATGAATCCGCTCGCGGCGCAACACAGCGCGAAAAGCGATACCACCGGCGTTCCCGCGATGCCCGACACGACGATCGCGACGCCCGACATCACGAGCAACGCGATAGCGCACACGCGATGCTTGCCGGTGCGATCCGCATAACGCGGCACGATCCACGTGACGATGACGGCCGCCACCCACGGCAACGCGGTCACGAGTCCGACACGAAAGCCGACCTTGGTTCCGAGCAGCGCGGACACTTGTTGCGGCAGATAAAACACCACGCCATAAACGGCTGCCTGGATCAGGAAATACGCGCAGCACAAGACCAGCACGCGCGGATCGATGAGCGCCGCCAGCACGCCACGCGGTCCGTGCGATGACGCGTTGCGGGCGTCGTCATCGAGACGCGCGACGAGCAGCGCGCGTTGATCCTGAGTGAGCCAGCGTGCGCGGGCGGGGTCGTCGTCGAGATACCAGAACGCCCAGACACCGACGATCGACGCGAGCAAGCCTTCGACCAGAAAGAGCCATTGCCAGCCCGAAAAGCCGAGCGCGCCGTGCAAGTCCAGCAGCAATCCGGACAAAGGCGCACCGAAGATGAACGCGAGCGGCGCGCCGAAGTAAAACACGCCGAGCGCACGCGCCCGAGCGCTTTGCGGGAACCAGCGCGTCAAGTAATAGACGATGCCGGGAAAGAATCCGGCTTCCGCCACGCCGAGCAGAAAGCGCAACGTGTAGAAGCTCGTGGCGTTGTGCGCGAAGGACATCGCCGCCGAAACAAGACCCCACGTCACCATGATGCGGCACATCCACAGCTTCGCGCCCACGCGATGCAAGAGCAGATTGCTCGGCACCTCGAAGATTGCGTAGCCGACGAAGAACACGCCCGCGCCGAACGCGAACGCGGCATTGGTGAGGCCGGTGTCCTGCTGCAGCGCCTTCTGCGCGAAACCGATGTTCGCGCGGTCCAAAAACGCAAGCACATACATGAGCAGCAGAAAGGGCAGCAGCCGGCGCATCACGCGGGACGTGACGGCGCCTTCCGCGCTAACGGAGTCATTCATGTCTCTCTCCAGGTCGCCTTGCTTTTTTATGATGGCGATCGAGCAATCACGGCGATATCAATAAGTCGCGCGTCCGCCCGACAGATCGAACACCGAGCCCGTGCTGAACGCGCAGTCTTCCGACGAGAGCCAGAGAATCAGCGACGCGGCTTCCTGCGGCTGAAGAAAGCGGTTCATCGGAATTTTGGACAGCATGTAGTCGATGTGCTGCTGCGACATCGAATCGAAGATTTCGGTTTTGGCGGCGGCCGGCGTGACCGCGTTGACGAGAATGCCCTTGCCCGCGAGTTCCTTGCCGAGCGACTTGGTGAGCCCGATCAGCCCGGCCTTCGACGCGCTGTAGTGCGAGGCGTTCGGGTTGCCTTCCTTGCCCGCGATGGACGACACGTTGACGATGCGCCCGTAACCCGCCTTCAGCATGTGCGGAACGACGGCGCGGCAAGTGAGATACGGCCCGATCAGATTGACATCGACGACGCGGCGCCAGACATCGGGAGCGAGTTCCCAGGTCGTGCCGTTGCCGCCGGTGATGCCTGCGTTGTTCACGAGGACATCGATATGGCCGTGCGCGGCGAGCGCTTTCTGGACGGCCGCCTCGATGGAGGCTTCATCGGTGAGTTCGACGACTGCGTCGCTCACCTTGCGGGCTTCGTGCTTGGCGGAGAGTTCCGCAGTCGTGCGCTGCAGCCGTTCGCCGTCGACGTCCCACAGCACGACATCCGCGCCCGATTCGAGCGCCCGTTCCGCCACCGCGAGGCCAATGCCGCGCGCGCCGCCTGTTACGACCACCGTGCGGCCCGCCAGATCGATCCGGTTCATCCTTTCGTCTCCTTTTTGTTGCGTCATTCATGCAAGAAATGAATGCCGTGAGACGCACTATAGTCCCACGGCAATAGCGCAACAATTCGAAAGGGCAATCGTTCGATAGCGAAAGCGGATCGGCTGGCTTATCGACGAGCAGGTTTTGCGTCGCGTGAGCGAAGTTTGAACATGCGCCGAGGTGTCTCGGGGTGGACTGCAGTCCCAGACCTTTCCAAGTGCTGGTCGTGAAAGGCGCGGTCGGCGAACATGGCAAAGGCAAATAAAGCGGCGATACCGATTGGGCTAAAGAGAAGAATGGCGACGAACACGAGAAACTCCTTAAACTGGCTACGTCGCAGTATAAAGCGATAATCTCGGTCAAATTATCCCCAACTTCGCAAAACGCCGTTTAACTATCGAAGCGACTTTTTAAGATGGAGCCGATTCCGAATGTTCAAGTAGCGTTCGCAGCCATCGTCGGGAACGCGCGTTGCTATAGCTCTTCACGGTCGCATTGACCAGACGATAAATCGGGCCGCGCCCGAACATTACTCACATAAGAAAGCATGTTCACACCGAAAGCCTGCACTGCCACTTGCGTACTCGACGGAATGCCCGTCACGCTCACGTACTTCCCCGACACCACACTACTGCGCATCACAGACGCAACCGGACATTGCGTCCGCGAGACGCGCTGGCCCGCACCGTGGCGCACGCTGCTTGCCACCTTGCGCGAATTCAGTGGACGCGACGCCGAAAGCCAGCTCTCCACGCTGCTCGATGAAATGCCCGTCGTGCAAAAATCCGCGCGCCAAACCGCGCCCGCATTTGCCTGAAACCGCCGCAACCGATGCCTGTTGCGCAATCGAGCGTCGCGGCTCGCGACGCCGATCCGACGCCCCTGGCGGGTCGATCGGCAACACTTACGCACGCCTCGTAAACCACGATCTTCAATGAGCGCCAACGAACGACGGCAGCAATCGCACGAAAGTAAAATGCAAGCTCATTGTCGATCGTCCGCCGGTCCGTTTTGAGTTCGCTTAGCCGCGCCCTTTACAATGTGGCACTCAGGCGTCTTGCCTCGCTCGAACCGCTTCCTTGTCGACACCCCTCTACGCATTTGGCTGTATGGTCACTGAAACGTCTTCATCGGAATCGCTCGCCGTCGCTGAGCGCGTGCGTGAGCTCATGGCCCGCCACGGTATTGGCAAGCGGCAGCAAACCGCCGAACTGTGCCGCATCCTCGACCTGAGTTTTTCGCAAGGGCACCGCAAACTGCGCGGTAACAGCCCGTGGACGCTCGCGCAAATTCGCAAGGTCGCGGACGCGTTCGACGAAGCCGCGCTCAAGCTCTTCGAACCCATCGACACGCGCGCCGACGAGAGTGAAGGCACGGCGCACGACGCGGTGCTCAAGATCGGCTCGCTGGAAATTCCCTGCATGACATGGGTCGGAAATGCGCTGGACGCGGGCAGCCGGCCCGACTTCATCGCGCAGAAGCTGAATAACCGCTGGATCGTCTCGCGTCACGAAGGCGTGCTGCTTCACGAAGCGTTCGACGTCCACAAGATCGAGATCCTGCCGCGCCGCGCGGATATCGAGAAGCCGATCATCGCCGTGGTCGACGACGATCACGCTTCCGCCGACAATCTGCACGACTATCTGGAATTCAGCGGCTTCACGGCGATGGCTTACTACGGGCTCGACGCGTTCCACGAAGCGCTGCAAGTGCAGGTGTTCGATGCCGTGGTGATCGACTGGCTGTTCGGCGTACACACGTCAGCCGGCGCCATCCGCGACGTGCGCGAGTCGGACAATCCGGATGCGCCCATCTTCGTGCTGACAGGCGAATTAACCACCGGCAAGGCGAGCGAGTCCGAAATCAGCCAGGTGATTCGCGACTACAACGTGACGTGTTTCGAAAAACCGGCGCGGCTCGGCATTCTCGTCGCGGATCTTTCCAAGCGGCTTTTGCGTAGTTGAGTCCGCTCACGCCGCGCGCCGCCGCACCGTCACGGCGCGGTGCACAGCGCCTTTCAGCACGTCATAGCGCACGGGCTTCAGCAAATAATCGAAGAAGAGAATCGCCGCGCGCGGGTCGACGAGTTCCGGCGCGTAGGCGCTCACCGCGATGATCGGCACGCTCGCGCCCGGCGAAAGGCGCGCGCGGTATTCGTTGGCGAACGAGTAGCCGTCCTTGCCCGGCATGTGCAGGTCGGCGAGGATCACATCGGCGTCGTTGGCGCGCAGCCATGCGAGTGCGCTGTCCACATCGGGCATTGCGACTGTCCAATACCCCAGGTGCGTGAGCATTTCCGTCAATGAATCGCGGATCGCTTCGTGGTCGTCGATCACGAGGACGCGCGATCTGCCGCTGGCGGGCGTTTCTATCGCTTCATCGCGCGGCTCCGGCAAGTAGTCCACCGATACCGCCGGCAGACTCACGCGAAACGCCGCGCCCTGCCCGACTTCGCTCGATACCTCGATCGTCCCGCCCAGCAAATTCACCAGGCCGCGCACGACCGCGAGACCCATGCCCGCGCCGTCGAAGCGCCGCGTGCTGGACGAATCCAGTTGCGTGAACTCCTGAAAGATGAGCGGCAATTGTTCGCGAGAGATGCCGGGTCCGGTATCCACCACGGAGATGTCGAGGCGCTTGTCGGCGCGCACGAAATGCACGTCGATGGAACCTGCCTCCGTGTATTTGACGGCGTTGGTCACGAGGTTGGTCACGATCTGCCGCACGCGATGCGGGTCCGATTCGAGCGGCCCGCGCGCGCCTTCGAATCCGCCGCGTAACGCAAGACCTTTCGCGTTGGCCGCGGGCGTGTTGGCATCGACGATTGAATCGAGCAGTTCCGCGGGATCGAACACGGCCATGCGCAGTTCGAGCTTGCCCGCGCCGAGACGCGCGTAGTCGGTGAGATCGCGCATCTGCGCTTCGAGATGGCGCGCGCCTGCTTCAAGCCGCTGAATGATCTTGCGATCCGCCTCGGCGCGCAGATTCAGCCCGAGAAGCTCGACCGACGAGACGATGGCGTGCAGCGGCGTGCGCAGTTCGTGGCTGATCATGCCGAGGAACGTGTCTTTCGCGACGCCCGCCTCGCGCGCGGCGCGGGTCGCCTGATGCTCGGCGCTGAGCGCGGCGCGTTGCTGCTCGATGAGACGCGTGCGCCGGTAGCCGTTGAACAGCAATAGCGCCGTGGCCGCCGCCGATAAAAGCCCAAGCAGAATGCCACCGTAGATCAGATACGTGCGCTTCTTTTCGAAGTCGCGCACCACGGAATCGCGCCCGACGATTTCCATCAGACGCCGGCCGCTCGCGAGTTCCGCGACGGCGGGCGCGTTCTGCCGCAACACGCCGATGGTGCGCAGCGTGCGTTGATGGTCGGTGCGCAATGCCTCGACATCGGTTTCGACCGAGCCGAGCGCGGTATCGATCTGCCGGAGAATTTCCTGCTGACGATTGCGCAGCGTGTCGTGTCCGGCGAGCAGATCGTTCGATTCCGCGACCTGCTTCAACCGCGCGCGTAGCTGCCGGTAGCTTGCGCGCACGGCATCGGCGTCTTCATCGATTCCGCCACGGAACAGCAGCACCTGGCTCTCGAAACGTTCGTAGTCGATCTGAAATTGCGCCGCGTCCCAATAGAGGCCGTCGTAAGGCAGCGCGAAGCGATGCGAATCGCGCGCCAACAGCCCCGAATACAGCATGTAGCCGACCGCGCCGATAGGCGGTGCCACCGCGAGCACGATCAGCGCCGCGTACCAGAAACGGCGAAACCACGGCCTTCCGGGCACGCCGGGCGCGGCAGGTTTGGCGGCTATGACGGACATTGCTTTATGGCAGCGTTTCGATGGCGGCTGCCGCCCGCTCCGACGCGACCACGATCAGCTTCATGGTCGCGCGCGTCGCGCCGACGAAGACTTTGCGCGCGGCTTGTTCATCGAGCACGTCGAAGTCGACTTCGGTGAGGATCACGCACGGCGCGGATTGTCCCTTGAAGCGATAGATCGATTCGAGCAGCACGTCGCCATCGCGATACTCCGGATTGCCGAACAGATCGTACGTGCCGGTGAACGCGCGCAACCGATGCGGCCCGAGATGATCGACGGGCGTGAGCGCCGAACCCTCGCGCCCGCGAAACGACAGAACCGCGATGTCCTGCTTGCGAAAGCCGAGCGAGAGCGCCTGCGTGATGGCGCGCTTGGTCGCCTCGATCACTTCGTCGGAATGGCCGTTCTCGTAGGTGGCGATAGTCACGTCCGAGCCATCGAACGGACTGCCCGCATCCAGCCGCGCGCCCGGACCGACGATCTTGCGGATGAAGCCCAGAAGATCGCGCGGACTGCGGTAATTGGTCGTCTCGCGCAGAATGGTCCAGCCGGGCAGCGGCACGGGCTCGCGCAGATACAGGTTCTGCATCGGATCTTCGAGCCACCACCACGCGCCGTCCGGATTCAGCAACCGTTCCAGCGGTTCGACCCAGCCCGGCTGAAAATCCTGTCCCTCGTCAACGATCAACACATCCGTCTTCCAGTGCTCGGGCACGGGCACGGCGGCGAAGCGTTCTTCGAGCGTCGCGAAGACATCGGGCTGGGAGAAGTCGGGCGGACTGCCGGCATCGCGCGCCACCGAGGCGCTCAGCTGATGATAATTCGCGATCCTCGCCTCTTTCGGCGCAATCGCGCGGATATGATCCGCGAGCGGCCGGTTGAAGCATACGTACAGCACGCTCTTGCCCGCCGCGAGCGAGTCGCGCATGACGCGAACGGCGAGTTGCGTCTTGCCCGCGCCGGCGGTTGCGATCACGCGCAAGCGAAACGGCGAAAACTCCAGCCGGCGCGCCCATGTCGCCAAACCGCCCGAAAGGCGCGTGACGAGCGTGTTGGCTGCGCCGACGAGCGCGTTGGTATCGGGCGTGAGCGAGAGTTCATCGGCGAGAAAGTGATGGATGCGTGCGGCCGATTCGAAGCGCGGCTCGTCGGGCGGCAGAATCTCCAGCACGACTTTCGGCAGTTGCGCCTTGCGGCTTGCATCGACGATACGTCCGGGCGGCACGCCGGCGATGGCCGCGTCCTTCACCGTGTAGTCGGGGCAATACAGCAGTTCCTCGATGCGATACGTTCCCGCGCCGAACGCCGCCGTAAAGCGCCGATGCAGATTTTCCAGCGTGCGCGCGAGTTGAATGGCGACGTTGCGTTCCTTCTGCAAGTAGACCTTCACGAGCCCCGCGCTGGTCTCGCGCAGGAAACCGGCTTTCTGCTCGATCATCAGCACGCGGCCCGATGGCGCGACCACCACGAAATCCGCTTCGCCGAAGACGGAGAAGCCTTCGTTGACGCGCGTCCAGTGCACGCCGTGATACACCGTGTAGTCCTCGGGCAGCTTTTCCAGCAGCGCGAGCGTTTCGAGCTCGCGGGCCGCTGCGCCGGTTGCTTCCAGGTTCTTCCAGTCGTCGGGAACGATTCGAGCCATGCTTGCCTTGGAGCTTGGTTGCATCTGCGATGAAGTCGCGCTTCATTGTACGCAACGGCGCGCGCCGAAGCGTCGGGCGCTATCCGACGCTATCCCGCGAGATCGTAACGGCCGCCGCGCTCGAGCGCACGCTGATAGGCAGGCCGCGCGTGAATGCGTTCGAGAAACGCGCGCACATGCGGCAAGCTCTTCGCGCCCGCGCGCTGACTGCCGGCTTCGAGCGGAAAGCTCATTTGCACGTCGGCGGCGCTGAAGGTGTCGCCCGCGAACCATTCGGACTTCGCGAGTTCGCTTTCGATATAACCGAAGTGCAGCTTCAATTGCGGATCGATGAAACTGGTCTGCATGGTCTGCGCGATCCGGCGGCCGATCGGCTTCACGAAGAACGGCATCTTCGCGCTGCCGATGCGCAAGGCCACGAGCTTGAGCAGCAACGGCGGCATGGCCGAGCCTTCGGCGTAATGCATCCAGTAGTTGAAGCGCACGCGTTCCGGCGATGCGCCATGCGGCGGCGAGAAACGCCCTTCGCCGTAGCGATCGACGAGATACTCGAGAATGGCGCCCGATTCGGCAATGGTCTGCGCGCCATCCGTGATGACCGGCGACTTGCCGAGCGGATGCACGGCGCGTAATTCGGGCGGCGCGAGCATGGTGTTGCGATCGCGCTCGTAACGCTTCAGCTCGTACGGGACGCCGAGTTCTTCGAGCATCCAGAGGACGCGTTGCGAGCGGGAGTTATTGAGGTGATGGACGGTGAGCACGCTGTTGCCTCGTATTGTTATCGTGAGCGTTGGTATGCGACTTGCAAGCCGACACCACGCGAGCATACGTCGAAGGATAATGTCCGCGCGCCCGAGGGCGCATCTCTTTCACACGCACACAGGGACAACAGGAGAAACCGTGACGCTGATCATTTATCTGGTGGGCTGGCTGATTTTCATCGGCGGCGTAGCGTGGGGGCTCGTTGCCATGCACGTGTCGCAACATACGATCGCCATCGTAGCCGTCATCCTGCTCGGCATCGCCGTCATTACCGGCGCAACGCGCGCCCGCAATCGCGACCGCTCGTAGCCGCTTATCGCCTGCCTTTTCCCGCTGTCTTGCGCTTGCAGCCGACGCCGCTCGCGCAAGACAAACGCGAATTCAAGTCACCACACGTGTCGACAGCGCGTCTTGAATCAGCGCCACTAGTTCATCGGGATGCGCGGGCTTCGTCATGAAATGCTGGAATCCTTCGCCAATACTTCGTAATCGGTATTCGTCGCCGTCGTGTCCCGTCAGCGCGATGGCCACGGAAGGCGGGAGATTGCCCCGTATTTCGTGGTCGCGCAAACGTTGCACGAGGTAGAAACCGTCCATTCCGGGAAGGTCGAGATCGCATATCACCGCATCGGGAAGATTCCGGATCGCGGCTTCCGCGCCGTCTTCGGCGTCGGCTACGGCGATCACATCGGCGCCTTCTTCTTCCAGCAAAATTTGCAGTGATGCCCTGCTTTCGGGATCGTCTTCGACCAGCACGATCCGCGTGTGCCCCAGTCTTGCTACTTCGTTCATGATGTTCTTTTCGACTGCCTAAAACGGAATTCTCGCGCACGGTCTCCACGGCTCGCCGCTCCTGACTGCTTGGGCAACCTTGCGTCGACTGCGCGCACCAAGCATACGTTGACAAGAAAACGCGGCGGGAATTCCGAACGCACCGTGTTCTATGCTGCGCGTGCACCGGTGCGGAATGCCGCGCAGTATGTCTCGCGCCGGGACAACGGGGGTAATGCCGGTCTCGGCGCACCGAAATCGAGCAAGAACCGGACCGGTCTCCGGCGTCGCCCGCAGACCCTTGACTGGCGGCGCTTTCAGCGTTTTTTTAGTGGCGCACCGGCCGGTAAAGCCGCACGACCGTGTAATTAAAACCGCAGCCATGCCCCGATTTCTCGTCAGACATTTAGGTTCGCGGCGGAATCGGGGCGCGTGGACAACGGCTGCGGCGCCTGCGATGTCTGTAAGAGCGCGCGATATTCCGTCGGCGTAATTCCGACCGTCGCCTTGAACTGCCGCGTAAAGGCGCTGTGATCGGTGTAGCCGCATAACGCTGCCACGTCCGTCACCTTGTTGTCGTTTGAGACAAGCAGTGCGGTGGCGGCATCGAGCCGGGTCTTCAGCAACACCTGTCGCGGTGTCAGGTGAAAGACCTTGTGGAAATATCGTTCGAGCTGCGCAATCGACATGTTCGCCATCTGCGCGAGTTGCCGCATGTTGAGCGGCTGCACGAAATTTTCCTGGATGTGCTGCACGACCGCCGCAAGCCGGCTATAGGCCGGATGCGTGCCTTCAGCCGCTTGCAGATCGCGCGAAATACCCGCGAGACCCACGATTTTGCCCGTCGCATCGTGCAGCGGCTGTTTGCAGGTCATGCACCAGCCGGGCTCGCGGCCGGGATACAGATGCAGTTCGAGTTGATCGATGAGCTGAGTGCCCTGCGCGATGATCGCCTGATCCTGCGCCGTATAGATGCGCCCGAAGCGGCTCGGAAAAACGTCCTCGGCGGTTCGGCCGAGCAGCGCGGACTTGTCGTCCTTGTGGCCGCAGCGGCGCGCAAGCGTGCGGTTGACCATCGCGTAGCGCGCGTGGCGATCTTTCACGAAGAATACGATGTCGGGCATCGCGTCGAACACCGGCGCGAGCAGCGCGAAGTGCGCGAGCATGGCGCCGAGCGTCGATGCAGGCGAGGCATCGGCTGCGGGTTCTTCATCGGGAAGGCCGGGCGAGGTTGGCATGCGTTTTCGGTTGGGCTGACTTTGAACGCGATGCGGGTGATTATAGGAGCGCGTGCATCAGGACAAAATTGAGCGTGGCGTCTGTCTCGCATGGCGGCTCATGCGTGAGCGGGCGTCGGTTCTTGAAGTTGGCGTTGGCGTCGGCGTTGGCGTTGGCGTTGGCGTTGGCGTTGGCGTTGGCGTTGGCGTTGGCGTTGGCGTTGGCGTTGGCGTTGGCGTGAAGCGTATCGCGGCACGGCTTCATCACGCTAGTACGCGGTTCATCGGCCGCCAAGACCTTAATCCACCGCGCCTTCGTCGAGTTCCGCCATCAATGTATCGATGCGAACCGGCGCGAACGGTGGACGCGTCATCGGGCGTTCCCAGCCGAAATACACCGACGCCGCCTCGCCGCAAATGCGTCCCTGGCACGCGCCCATGCCGCAGCGCGTCTGCAGCTTCGCATCGCGCCAATTGGCATGCGCCGCGACGTCGCCAAAGCGCACGTCCTCGCAGCGGCATATGAGCGTGTCGGCGGATGGCGGCGTGCGTGCGGCAACACCCAGCTCGAAAGCGCGCTCGACGCGCCCGGCAAACGCACGCCAGCGCCCGCGTTCGCGCACGAGACGCATGTCGATGGCGAGCCCCAGCGCCGCGCGCGCCGCAATCAATCCTTCGACGCGCGCCAGTTCCATGCCGCCGATGCCCGTGCATTCTCCGGCGGCGAACACCGCATCGAGCGAAGTGCGCTGAGTGTCGTCGATGCAAAGGGCGGCGGTATCGGCGAATGCGCAGCCTAGCGCCTGCGCGAGCGTCGTATTCGGCACGAGCCCGTAACCGCACGCGATGCGATCCGCTTCGATGACTCGCTCCCGACTGCCAGTGCGGATCGTGACGGCTTCGACGCGCTCACGCCCGTGCGCCTTCACGACGACACCGCCCGTCCGATAGCCAGCCGTTCCAAGCGCCATGGCCTGCGCGAGCTTCGCGGGCGTCGCCGCAAGTGACGCGACAAAACGCGCGATGCGCCCAAAACGCGCCTGCTCGATGACCGCGAGAACTTTGGCGCCATGACGGCGCGCGGTATCGGCGGCGGCGAGCAGTAGCGGACCGCTTCCCGCCACCACGACGCGCTGCCCGCGCACCGGCATCCCGCTCTTGATGAGCGCCTGCAAGCCGCCCGCGCCCGTGACGCCGGGCAACGTCCAGCCCTCGAACGGCAACAGACGCTCGCGCGCGCCGGTCGCGAGAATCAGCTTCGACCATGCGATTTCGAGCGATGCCGTCTGCTGCTCCAGCAAGAGCCGCTTGTCGCCGGAGACGGCGGCCACTTTGGTTGCGCTGAAGCGTGTGAGATTCGGGCGCGTGGCGGTATCGGCGAGCCAGTGACGAAGTGGATCGGCGAGCGCTGCCTGCGGACCCTGCCGCCAGATCTGACCGCCGGGACGCGGGTTATCGTCGATGAGCGCGACCCGCGCGCCCGCGCGCGCGGCTTCCTGCGCCGCCGCAAGCCCCGCCGGCCCCGCGCCGACGATCGCGAGATCGAACATTTCGGGCGTCATCGCGGCGTCGCCATCGTCTGGATGACGAGGCCTTCGTCACACAACGTCTGACAGCCGAGCACATGCGCGCGGCCCGCCACGACGACGCGGCACTCCTGGCAGACGCCCATTCCGCAGAGCGCAGCGCGCGGCTCGCCCGAAACGGAGCGGCGCGTGCCTGCGATCGAGCGCATCGCGAGCGCGGCGGCGATGGTGGTGAAAGCGGCGACGTCGAGCGCTTCACCGTCGATGAAGATGCGGACGGTTTCAGCCATCTGGATGATCTTGTAAGAGCGCGAGCGGACCCGGCGCTTCGCCGTCGATTGCGCCACGCCCGGCAGCAATCGTCGAGGCATTCCTGCTTGCAAGCTTGGAAAGCCAAAGCGGCCACGCGAGCGGCAAGCGCGCAATCTCAACCATCGACCGGCTCCCGCGCAAACCGCTGCGGCGAAAACGCAGCCGCGTAAGGCGCTTGCATCGCGCCGAGAATCTGATCCGCCAGCAACGCGGCAGTGCCGAGCGAAGTCGTGACGCCCAGCCCTTCATGCCCGGCCGCAAGCCACAACCGATCGCCCGCATACCGCGCCGGGCCGATCAGCGGCATGCCGTCCGGCGTCGCCGCGCGCAAACCGGTCCACGCGCGAATCGCGTTGAGCGCGCCGATGCCCGGCAAAAACCGCGACGCGCGTCTGAGCATGAGCGCGAGCACGCGGGCATCGATGGCCGGATCGACATTGCCGAACTGCCGCGAAGAGCCGATCAAAATCTGTCCCGTCGGCCGCGGCTGCGCGTTGAACGCCACCGACACGCCGCGCGCGTGATGCGCGCTCTTGATATACCCGAGTTCCGCCACCTGATGCCTGATCGTGCCCGGATAACGATCCGTGATCAGCAGATGTCCCTTCTTGGCTTCGAGTGACACGCCATCGACCAACTCCGCCGCCGCGATCCCGTTGGCGACGACCACATGCGCCGCGTGCTGCCGCTCGCCGCCGCGAAGCGTGATGCTCGCGGCGCTGTCGGTCGCGGCGACGCCAGCGACCGCGCAGCCGGTGACGACGCGAATGCGCGCGGCGCCTTCGGAGCACGTCAGCAGCCATTGCGCGGCTGCGGGCGCATAGACGATGGCGTCGTCATCGACGAGAACGCCGCCTCGCAGCGCGTGACTCAGCGATGGCTCCGCCTCGCGCAAGCCGGTCGCATCGAGCAAATGCGCGCGCACGCCGCCTGCCGCGAAGGCATCGCGCATGGTTTGCGCCGCGTCGAGTTCCTCGTCGTCTTCGGCGGCCCAGACGGTGCCGCATCGCACGAAGGCGTCGCGTTCGCGCAAGTGCGGCGCGAGCGCCAGCCACAAGTCGCGCGACGCGCGGGTCAGCGCGAATTCGGCGGCGGAATCGTTCATCACGACGATATGCCCCATGCCCGCCGCCGTCGCGCCGCCGCCGATACCCCGCGCATCCACGACATCGACCACAAGCCCGCGCGCAGCCAGTTCCGCCGCGCACGCCGCGCCGACGATGCCCGCGCCGACGACGATCACATCCGCCGACATGTGCGTCACGCGGCAACGCTCGCCGGAATGCCGCGCGCGAACGGATCGCGCTCGTCGAACACGAGCCGCCCTTCGCCCATGACGTGCGCAAAGCCGGTGATCGTCGGCACGATCTCGCCTTGCGCGTGCTCGTAACTCGCCTCGAACACGCTGCCGATGATGCTTTCCTGCCGCCAGATTTCGCCCGGCGCGAGCAATCCATCCGCCGCGAGACACGCGAGCTTCGCGCTCGTGCCGGTGCCGCACGGCGACCGGTCGTACGCGCTGCCTGGGCACAGCACGAAGCTGCGGCTGTCGATGCCCGTCGAAGGCGAATCCGCGAACAGTTCGATATGGTCGATGTACGCTCCCGCCGCGCCCGTTATGCCCTGCGCCTGCAGCGCTTCGCGGATCGCATCGGAAAATGCCGTCAACTCCGCGATACGCGCGCCGTCGAGCGTGCGTCCGTGGTCCGCGACGAGGAAAAACCAGTTGCCGCCCCACGCGACATCGCCCGTGAGCGGACCGCAGCCAGGCACATCCACCGTCACCGCGCGCCGATGCCGGTATGCCGGCACATTGCGCACGCTGACGCTGCCGTTCGGATTGAGCGTGGCATCGACGGGACCGACGGGCGTATCGATACGATGCCGCCCCGCCGCTATCCGTCCCGCATGCGCCAGCGACGCCACGAGCCCGATGGTCCCGTGCCCGCACATGCCGAGATAGCCGACGTTGTTGAAGAAGACGACGCCCGCAGTCGCGGTGGGGTCGTCGGGCGCGCAGAGAAGCGCGCCGACCATGACGTCGGAGCCGCGCGGCTCGGTGACGATGGCGCGGCGCCAGTCGTCGAAACGCGTGCGAAACGTCTCCAGCCGTTGCGCGAGTGTGCCGTCGCCCAAGTCCGGACCACCCGCGGTGACGAGGCGGGTCGGCTCGCCGCCCGTATGCGAATCGATGATGTCGATGGTTTTCATGCCGCCTATCCTAAAAATGCGCGCGGCAGGCGTCTTGGAGCGGCTACGCGATTTCGATGACGATATCGGCATAACCCGCCCTCGCCCGATGACGCTCGCCGGAGCCCGCGCGCGCTGTGCCGAAATCGGCACGCGCCGCGCGCGAAACGCGCAAGACGCCTTGTTTTGCCGTGCTTAAACTGCACAGCGTTCAAACATTTTCGGAGAGCCGCCGTGTCGCATATCTGGGAAGGCGTGATGCCCGCCGTCACCACCAAGTTCAACGCCGATTTCAGCATAGACAGCGCGTGGACGAAGAAGAACATCGAAGCGCAGATCGAGGCTGGCGTGGACGGCATCATCGTGTGCGGCTCGCTCGGCGAAGCTTCGACGCTTTCGCTCGACGAAAAGCTCGACGTGCTCGATATCGCCGTGGACGCGGCGCGCGAACGCGTGCCGGTACTGCTGACCATCGCGGAAAACAGCACGCTCGACGGCTGCCGCCAGGCGGCGCGCGCGGCGAGCCGGGGCGCGAAGGGCTACATGGTGCTGCCGGGTCTGCGTTATATTTCGGATCGGCGCGAGACGCTCAACCATTTCCGCATGGTCGCGGATGCAAGTCCGCTGCCGATCATGGTCTACAACAATCCGCTCGCGTATGGCGTCGATGTCACTCCGCGCATGTTCGCGGAACTGGCCGAAGACAGCAAATTCGCGGCGATCAAGGAATCCAGCGGCGACGTACGGCGCATCACCGACCTGATCAACGAAGTCGGCGACCGCTATGCGCTCTTTTGCGGCGTCGACAATCTGGCGATGGAAGCCATGCTGATGGGCGCGCACGGTTGGGTGGCTGGCCTCGTGTGCGCTTTTCCGCGCGAGACCGTGGCGATCTACAAGCTTTTGCAGGCGGGACGCATGGAGGAAGCGCGCGCGATTTACCGCTGGTTCGCGCCACTGCTCGCGCTCGACGTGTCGCACAAGCTCGTGCAGAACATCAAGCTCGCGGAAACGATCGTCGGCCTTGGCACGGAGCCGGTACGCCCGCCGCGACTTCCGCTTGCCGGCGACGAACGCAAGGAGATCGAAGCGCTGATCCGGCGAAGTATCGAAACGCGGCCTGAATTGCCGCGGTTCTAATTTCGCCGATCACAGCGATGCCGTCTCGCGACGGAATCCATTATGTGAAAGCGTGAGTCTTTCAAGGCAAACGCAAAAATGCCGTCTCGCGACGGCATTTTTACTTGGTGCTCTTAAGCAGCAATACGGGCATGCTCGGGTTCGACGCGCTCGTCGCCGGTTTCCTCGCCATCGCCATACAGATGCAACAGGCGATAACCGCTCTTGTACACCGGCTGCAGTCGGAAGTGATTGACCGGCTCGATTTCCAGCGCCAGACGCAGACGCGACACGTGACTGTCGATAGTGCGCGTGGTTTCGCGGAACTCGCGACCCCAGACCATCGCGAAAATATGATCGCGCGACAGCACGCGACCGATATTCGAGAAGAACAACTGGGCGAGGCGGAATTGCGTGCCGCTCAACTGCACCGGACGGCCGCGCACCGTGACGGCTTGCTGACGCGAGTCGAAGCGATACGGCCCGACTTCGAGGCAAGCGCTCGACGTGGTTGGATACGCCCGGCGGATCAGCGCTTCGATGCGCGCGCCGAATTCGCCCGGGCGCACCGGATAAACGACGTAATCGTCCGCGCCTGCCGTCAACGCGCAAACGACGTTGTGTTCGGCGCCGTCGGGCGTGGCGAACATGACCGGCACGCGCTCGCCGAAACTGGAGCGCACGGATTTGAGCAGGTCGAGACCGCACAGACCGGATGAATTCCAGTCGAGAATGAGCAAATCGACCGTGGAACGCGAGAGCGCCTTGGACAACTGGAGGCCGTCGCCAAAGGTCACGCACGCGTGACCAAGCCGCTTGACGACGTCGCTGATGAGATTTCTATAACTTGGGTCGGTTTGCAAAACGGCGACGCGCATAGGGTCTGGCCTGATGAGTCTGAGGGGCAATAAGCAGATGCCTTGTCGAACGGGCACCGCAGGACGTCTCGTTACAGACTGAGACGGTTAAATACAGGCGGCATTCTGGGCAGACCCGTTTCCCTTTCCCATCGGACTCATCCGAATTTGTCAACGCATGTGACGATTTCGACACCGTGTCGCATGCACAACCATCTCGAAAATAGATCGGCCGTTCTGCCGGAGGTGGCCTTTCATCCTGTAACATCGCGCGTCTGGCTTGAACGTCCCCGTTTGCGAGCTCTTACCGATGCCTCGCAAAGGAACGCTGCCGCGCGACTCCGAGTCGTTCGCGCAGCGCGGCCGCCGGGCGCGATACGACAATGCGTCCGTCGGGCTCATCATCCGGTCCTTGATTCGCGCTCACCCGGCGCGTCTTGAAAAGCCGCAGGACAACGCCTCTTCTTGCGCGGCACGTCCCGACACGTGCGCGGCTCTTTTCATTTACGGGTTCTTTTTTCGATGCACGCAACACCTCTGCCCGGCGCCTCGGACACCACGAGCGCCGCGGGCCGCCGTCTCACGCGCGGCGACTATAAAACGCTCACCCTCGCCGCACTTGGCGGCGCTCTCGAGTTCTACGACTTCATCATTTTCGTGTTCTTCGCGCCCGTGATCGGCCAGCTGTTCTTTCCCGCCACGATTCCTGACTGGCTGCGGCAACTGCAGACTTTCGGCATCTTCGCGGCGGGTTATCTTGCCCGGCCGCTGGGCGGTATCGTCATGGCGCATTTCGGCGATCTGCTCGGCCGCAAGCGCATGTTCACGCTCTCCGTGCTGCTGATGTCGGTGCCGACGCTCCTGATGGGCCTGCTGCCCACTTACGCTTCGATTGGCATGATGGCGCCCGTTCTGCTGCTCCTCTTTCGCGTGATGCAAGGCGCGGCCGTCGGCGGCGAAGTGCCTGGCGCGTGGGTTTTCGTGTCGGAGCACGTGCCGAGTCGTCATGTCGGCTACGCGTGCGGCACGCTCACGGCGGGACTGACGGCCGGCATTCTGCTCGGTTCGCTGGTCGCGACCGCGATCAACAAGAGCTTCGCGCCGGCGCAAGTCGCGGACTTCGCGTGGCGTCTGCCGTTCCTGCTCGGCGGATTGTTCGGGTTGTGCTCGGTGTATCTGCGACGCTGGCTGCATGAAACGCCCGTGTTCGCCGAACTGCAAAAGCGCAAGTCGCTTGCCGCCGAGATTCCGCTCAAAGCCGTGCTGCGCGATCATGGCCGCGCCGTGATCGTGTCGATGCTGCTCACGTGGATGCTTTCCGCGGCTATCGTCGTGGTCATTCTGATGACGCCGACGCTTCTGCAGAAGCAATTCCACATCGCGCCGGCGACCGTGCTCGCGGCCAATTGCGTGGCGACGCTGTTCTTGACCATCGGTTGCGTGCTGGCGGGCGCGATTGCGGGGCGCATCGGCGCGGGCAGGACGATTTTCATCGGCGCGATTGCGCTCGGCGTGTCGTATTACCTGCTGTTCCGGCAAGTTTCGCTCGATACTTCCGTGCTCTTGCCGTGGTACGCGTGCGCGGGCTTCACGGTTGGCGTGATCGGCGCAATTCCGTTCGTCATGGTGAAAGCGTTTCCGCCCGCCATTCGCTTTTCGGGCATCTCGTTTTCGTACAACGTCGCATATGCCGTTTTCGGCGGACTCACGCCGATCGTCGTTTCGCTGATGATGAAATCCAGTCCGATGGCACCCGTGATCTACGTCTGCGCGCTGTGCGCGGTGGGCGCGGTGACTACGCTGTTTATCCGGGAAGCGGCGGTCGAGGCCTGAACGGCGGGCCGGATCCGATCACGCAACGCGCACTCCCCGTGAGTGCGCTTTTTTCGCCTTGAACGCCACGTTTCACCCGTGCCTGAAACATCGAGCGTGCGCCGCGTCTAGCATTGAGGGCATGAACTCGAACCTCGATCTCGATCCCAAAACGTCGCGCCTGAGCGCGCGTCAGGTGCTCATCGTTGCCGCCACCAGCGTCGGCTTCGTCGTCTCGCAACTCGATGTATCCATCGTCAATGTGGCGCTGGCGAGTATCGGTCACGACCTGCACGCGAACGTCGCGAGTCTGCAATGGACCATCGACAGCTACGCGCTCGCCTTTTCCGCGCTGATGCTTTCCGCCGGCTCGCTCGGCGATCGCATCGGCGCGCGGCGGCTGTTTGCGGGCGGGCTCGCCTTGTTCGCGCTGGCGTCGCTCGCGTGCGCGTTCTCGCGCGATGCCCCGCAGTTGATCGCGGCCCGCGCGCTGCAAGGAATCGGCGCGGCGGCGATGCTGCCCAATTCGCTCGCGCTGCTTAACGCAGCCTGCGGTCACGATCCGCGTTTGCGGGCGCGCGCGGTGGGTCTGTGGACGGCTGCAGGCTCGATTTCGATCGCGGCCGGGCCGATCGTTGGCGGTGTGCTGATCGCGGCGTTCGGCTGGCGCAGCATCTTCTGGGTCAACGTGCCGATCTGTGCGGCGGGCATAGCGGCGACGCTCGCGTGGGTCCGCGAAACACCCGCGCAACCTGGAAGCGGTCGCGGCGCGCGCGGTATCGACCTGCCCGGTCAGGCGCTTGCCGTGATCGCGCTCACGGCGCTCGTCGGCGCGGTCATCGAGATGCGGCCGCTCGGACTCACGCATCCGCTCGTGCTCGGCGGGGTTGCGCTGGCGTTGCTGGCGGGCGCGTCGTTCGTCGTGATCGAAGGCCGCACACGCTCGCCGATGCTTCCGCTCGCGCTCTTCAAGGAGCGCACCTTCAGCGCGGCGGTGGTGTTCGGTATCGGCGTGAATCTTACCTACTATGGGATGGTGTTCGTGCTGAGTTTGTACTTGCAGCGCGTGCTCGGACATACGCCCTTGCAGACCGGTCTTGCTTTTCTGCCGCTGACGGGCGGCTTTCTGCTGTCGAATCTGGCGAGCGGACCGGTCGTCGCGCGTTTCGGCTCGCGTGCGCCGATGATCGCCGGCGCGCTCATCGACGCCGCCGGTTTCGCGGCGCTCGTTTTCGTCGATGCCCACACGCCCACGCTCGCGCTCATCGTGCCGTTCCTCCTGATTCCAACCGGCATGGGCGTCGCGGTTCCGGCAATGACCACCGCGCTTCTCGGCACGGTCGGTCAGGAGCGCGCGGGCACGGCGTCCGCAGTATTGAATACGGCGCGGCAGGCGGCGGGCGCAATCGGCGTGGCGGCATTCGGCGCGCTCGCGGGACATGGCGAAGGCGGCGCGGCAACGGCGCAGATCGTCGATGCGGTGCGCTGGTCGGCGGGCATATCCGTCGCGCTCCTAGTCTGCGCTTGCTTCAGCGGGTTTCTCGTGCGCGATGCGCGTGGCAATCGCCCGATGAGCGCGGCACGGCAGGCGACGGAATAATGCGACGAGACTCGGGAACGCGCGTTGCAGACGCATGAGGGACGCCCGGCATCGACGAAACCGTGCCGGTCACACACGAACTGCATACCCTGGAGAACACCCCATCATGTCGACGATGCCCCGCTCACCCGAAGAGCCGATGGAACCGGACCCGGACAAGCTGCTCGACCCCGACGCGGCGCCGAACCCCGACGATCCGGACATGCCCGATGGCCCGGATTCAGCGACGCCACTCGTTCCCGCCGATCCGAGGAATGGGCAGCCGCGCCTTTGAAGGCGCGCGTTGTTCGAGCGGCGCTGCTTTCGTGAAATAGATCGCGCGACTCCGCTGAATGCCGGCGCCGGTCGAGGTCACGCCTAACTGACCGCAGAGACAGCAGGCCGAGAGCCTAAGCAGCGCGCTGTCTGGCTCGCACTATCTTCCAAACACAGAAAGCACAACGCCCGCGCGACCGAAGATCGCCGCGCGGGCGTTGTTGCCGTCTAAACCAGAATTACAAATTCGTAGTTTGCACGGCACCCGTCTGCAGGGCGCGCTCGATCAAGCCTTCCTCCTGCGCCCGCTTCACGGCATCCGCGACGAACGTATCCGGCGCCTCGACTTCCGCTTTGATGGCACCGATAATGCCGCCCGCCTCCACGATCACGAGCGATTCCGCCGAATCCGCCCGGCTGATGATGACGCGCCGGGGACCGCCGCCGTCCGCGATACTCGCGCAGAACTGCATGCTTTGCCCGCCGATTACTTGTTCGAATGTTTGAATCATCGCTGTCTTCCGCGTTGGTTGGACAAAAGCCATGGTTAGCCGCTTCGCTAAAACGCCGCGTGCTCATTCATTGATTCGCGCCGCGTCGTCAGGTTCAATTTTGTAAGCTGATGGCCGTGAGCGCAACGACATCTCCGCGAGCGCGGTAGCCGTAAATTGGTCGGCGGGAAAAAAGGCCTCGATTGCCAACTCGGATAGCGTGATGTCCACCGGCGTGCCGAATACCGTCGTCGTGCTCAGAAACGACAGTGTGCCGTGCGGCGTCAAAAGGCGCAGCGGCACGACCACGGGATCGAGTTCGGCACTCCTCGCCTTGCCGGCATGCGGCGGCGTTGGATACGCCTCGAGTTCCACGAGCAGCGCGGCGAGCGCGGCGTCTCCAGAAACCTCGATCTGCCGACGCACACGCGCCAGCAGATGCGCGCGCCATTCGTGCCAGTTCTCGATTGCGTGAGCCAAGCCTTGCGGATGCAGCGACAAGCGCAGCACGTTCACGGGCGGCGCGAGTAGCGACGCATCCGCCGCGAGCGCAACCAGCGCCGACACGGCGGCGTTGCCAGCGATCATCGTCCAGTGACGATCGACGGCCAACGCCGGATACGGCTCGTGTCCCTTGAGCACGAGTTCGACGGCACGGCGCGCGGCATCGAGTTGCGGATCGGCGAACGGGCGTTCGCGATATAGCGGCGCATAACCCGCCGCCATCAGAAGCGTATTGCGCTCGCGCAGCGGCACATCGAGTTGCTCGGCCAGGCGCATGAGCATCTCGCGGCTCGGCAACG
The DNA here is from genome assembly GCF_023631405.1 of Caballeronia sp. GAWG2-1. Taxonomy (NCBI): domain Bacteria; kingdom Pseudomonadati; phylum Pseudomonadota; class Betaproteobacteria; order Burkholderiales; family Burkholderiaceae; genus Caballeronia; species Caballeronia sp. GAWG2-1. The sequence goes on along the minus strand of NZ_JALQDD010000026.1, from coordinate 96,396 downwards.
ATCGCCCTGATTCGATGAAACTCAGATGACGCGTCGATACCTCAGCGTCGCCAGCCAGGTCGAGCTGGCTCATGCGCCGTTTCTGGCGCCATTCACGCAACAGCGCGCCGACCGTCGCGGGCGGCGCGACACTCGATGCAACGAACGCAAAAGTCGAATTCATGCCGCCGATGTTAGTCGATTCGTCCATCCGCGATCCATTACCTGACGCGTAATGACCGGTCAAAGTTGCGTCGAATGCGGTCGTAACATTTACCTCGCAAACCATTGCGCAGAAATCTTTGCGCGCGTAACCCTAAATCTCGGGTGGTCCGCGCCGTTAAAAGCCATCAACAAGCCAATAAAGTTTCGCGTGCCGTGCGTGTCTCATGTCGAGCTCGCAGTGCTCGCGACGCCCTGACTTCTTGCGGAGAGATCATGTTTGTCATTATCGGTTGGGTAGTGGTCATCGGTTCGGTGATCGGGAGTTTTATCGGCGTCGGCGGGCATCTGGCGGCGCTGGTTCAGCCGTTCGAGCTGCTGTGTATTTTCGGGGCGGCAATCGGCGCGTTCGTCGTGTCCAATCCGACCGCGACGCTCAAGAAGACCTTGCAAGGTCTGCCGAAGGCCTTCAAGGGTGGCGCGTACACGAAAGAGAAATACCTTGCGCTGATCGCGCTGCTCTATGAGCTGCTGCAAAAGGCCCGCAAGGAAGGGATGATGGCGCTCGAAGCCGACGTCGATGCTCCCGAAGCCAGCCCCGTGTTCCAGAAGTACGAACACGTGATGAACGATCATCATCTGCTCGAATTCATCGTCGACTATCTGCGCATGATGTCCGCAGGCAACGTCAACGCGATGGAAATGCAGGACCTGATGGACGAAGAACTCGAAACGCATCACACCGAAAGCGCGATTGCCGGTAACGCAATTCAGAAGATGGCGGACGGCTTGCCGGCGTTCGGTATCGTCGCGGCGGTGATGGGCGTGGTGCACACCATGGGCTCGGTCGGCGCAGCGCCCGCCGTGCTCGGTGAGATGATCGCGGGTGCGCTCGTCGGAACCTTCCTGGGCATTCTGCTCGCATACGGTTTCTTCGGACCGCTCGCTGACTTGCTCAACGCAAAGGGCGCGGCCGAAGCCAAGCCGTTCCAGTGCGTGAAGTCCGTGTTGCTCGCGTCGATGAACGGCTACGCGCCGACCATCGCCGTCGAGTTTGGCCGCAAGGTGCTCTTCACGGCGGACCGTCCGAGTTTCAAGGAACTGGACGACGCCGTGCGCGCCACCAAGATGCCGAAGTCCGCTTAAAGCCGCTCGCGCTCATTACCGGAAAACACGTTCATGGCTGAGAAACCTTCACGCGATCCGCTGCAATCCGTGCTCGCGCCGACCATCATCGTGCGCCGCAAGAAGAAGGCGCACGGACACGGTCATCATGGCGGCGCATGGAAGATTGCCTACGCCGACTTCGTCACCGCGATGATGGCCTTCTTTCTCTTGATGTGGCTGCTGGGCTCCACGTCGAAGTACGACAAGGAAGGCATCGAGGACTACTTCAACACACCGCTCTCCGCGCTCTTCGGCAACGACGGCGGCGCATCCGCGCACACGAGCGTGATTCCAGGCGGCGGACGCGATCTGTCGAGCACGCGTCCCGGCGAAGGCAAGAAGAGCCAGACGCAGCCAGTGCCGCCGCAAATCGCGCGTGCCGCTGTCGCCGCGGACGACATGCAGCGCCTGCAGCAACTGAAGCAGAAGCTGCAAGCGCTGATCGAACAGACGCCTGCACTGAAAGCGTTCAAGGATCAGATTCGGATCGCGATCACGAGCGAAGGCTTGCGTATCGAGATTGTCGATTCGCTCAAGCGGCCCATGTTCGCGTCGGGCAGCTTCAAGCTCGAAAGCTATGTGACGACGATTCTCACGAATATCGGCGCGTCGTTGAATGACGTCGATAACCGCGTGTCTATCGCCGGTCACACGGACGCCGTGCCCTACTCCGGCAATCAGACGGGCTACTCGAACTGGGAGCTGTCGAGCGAGCGTGCCAACTCCGCGCGCCGGGCGCTGGTCAGCGGCGGCATGAAGGAAAGCAAGATTCTTCAGGTGCGCGGTCTCGCCGATGCACTGCCGCTCAATAAGGACGTTGCCGACGAACCGACCAACCGCCGTATCAGTATTCTCGTGCTGAACAAGGCTGCGGAACAGGCATTCTTCCGCGATGGCGGCCGCACGACGGTGGATCAGACCTTGCCTCCCGAAACCGCGATTCCGGCGGCCGTGGCGGCGAAATCGACCGCGCCGGCAGCGGTGGTCAAGTAACCTCCAGGCTACATCGACAGATGCGCCATGCACAAATCACGCGTGCATGGCGCTTTCTTTCATGCGCTCAGGAAAGCCAGTCGCTCACGGTCTGCACGACGAGCCACACATTCGCCACGCTGATCACGACGAACAAGAGCCACGCCAGCAGCTTCGTGGTCATGGCATTGGCGAACTCGCCCATCAGCGTCCGATCGCTCGTCATGCGAATGAGCGGCCACAATGCAAACGGCAATTGCAGGCTCAGCACGACCTGACTCGCGACCAGCAGCTTGCCGACCGCGCCGTTGCCCATCGCATACACGCCGATCAGCGCGGGCACGAGCGCGAGCGCACGCGTGATGAAACGCCGCTGATAGCACGGAATCTTCAAGTGCAGGAAGCCTTCCATGATGACCTGGCCCGCGATGGTGCCGGTAAACGTCGAGCTTTGTCCCGAAGCGAATAGCGTCACCGCGAATAGAACCGCGGCCAGCCCGGTGCCGACGATAGGCGCCAGCAGCTTGTAGGCATCTTCGATCTCGGTGACTTGCGTATGCCCTGTCGCATGAAACGCCGATGCCGCGAGAATCAGAATTGCCGCATTGATGAGCAACGCAAGCACGAGCGCGACGATAGTGTCGATGCGCGACAAGCCGATGGCCGACGCCAGGCTCTTCTTATCGCGCTGAACCACGCGCGTTTGCACGATCGACGAATGCAGATAGAGGTTATGCGGCATCACGGTTGCGCCGAGAATGCCGATGGCGAGATACAGCGGCTCGCGCTGCGAGAAGAGGCTGATCGAAGGCACGAGACCTGCGGCGACCGAAGCCCAATGCGGCTTCACGAGCACGAGCTCGACAATATAACCAAGCCCGATGGTCGCAATCAAACCCAGCATGATGGCTTCGAGATCGCGAAAGTTCTTGCCCTTGAGACCGAGCACGATGAGCGTATCGAACGCGGTGAAGATCACGCCCCACATCAGCGAGCAGCCGAATAGCAAGTGAAACGCGAGCGCACCGCCGAGCACTTCGGCGAGATCGCACGCGATGATCGAGAGTTCGGCGAGCGCCCATTGCGCATGAGCGACGGGCTTTGCGTAGCGTTCGCGTGATAGCTGCGCTAGATCGCGTCCGGTGACAATGCCGAGGCGCATCGACAGACATTGCAGCACCATCGCCGCAAGGCTCGAAAGCACGACCACGAAAAGCAGGTCGTAGCCATAGCGCGATCCGGCTTCGATATCGGTGGCCCAATTGCCCGGGTCCATATAACCGATGGAGATGAGCAGCCCCGGCCCCGCGAACTGCAGCAGCTTTTTCCAGAACGACGCGCCAGGCGCGACGGCGACGGAGCCTTTGACTTCAGACGGACAGAATGGCGCGGTGGCCGTGGTCGGCAGCTTGAACGGCAATTGACGGTCCCGGTGTCGATGTTTGAACGAAAGATGTTTGAACGAAAGCGAGCGTCACTGAAACGAACCATGCCTTTGTCTTACAGGACGCTCGAAGCTCGCGAGTCTATCATCGGGCGCTTGCCGCCACAGGCGAAAACGTTTGTGACAGCGCCCGCTTCAATCTGACCAAAGCGCCATTTGACCGCCAGCATCTCGTCACGGTGCGAGACATAGAATCGGTGCCGTGGCGGTGGTGGGTGTAACGAGTTTCATGACGCTCGAAACCACGAAACCGCACGCCGCGAATCGTCCTTAACTTTTCAGGGAGTTCGCCATGAAACTACTCGCTCGCATCGCTATCGTTACGTTGGCCGCAGCGCCACTTGCCGCCTTTGCTCAAAGCGAAGGACTCACCCGTGCACAGGTCAGACAGGATCTCGTCAAGGTCGAACAAGCCGGCTACAACCCGTCGGAGCGCGATGCGTTTTACCCGAACGATATCCAGGCCGCCGAACAGAAGGTCTCGAACCCGTCGTATGGCGCATCGTCGGAAGGCTCGTCGGCGTCGGGACAACCGACCATGACGACCACGCCGCTCGGCCAGACTCCGCAATAACGCCACTCGACAGTCACGCCATTCCGAACGAGGCCAGCGCGGCTTCCGCTGAATTGAAGCGATCCCGCGCCGTCTCACTGCGGTACTCGCATTGCCTTTCGCGCGATGCATCGACGTACTTTCCGATTACGTTCACCTTCCATTGCGCGCTGCCGGCTTTCCTTTCGAGCGCTTAGGATTACGCACGCCTTTCATTCCACGCAAGATGACGAAATCGCCATTTTCGCGTCATTATCTCGTTGGTACGTTGCCACTACCATAGGGCACCGAAGGCGGCTCACCGACTCGCCTTCGAGACTCGTCCCGCGCGTGAAAGCACCTGCGTCCCTCCCTCGCTCTTCCGAACGCCTCAATGTGGATTGTCAACGTAGCGCTGAAGCGGCCTTATACGTTCATCGTAATGGCCATCATGATCCTGCTGGCCACGCCATTCGTCATTCTGACGACGCCGGTGGACGTACTTCCGGAGATCAACATTCCGGTTGTCAGCATCATCTGGACGTACACGGGCCTCTCGTCCGAGGACATGGCCAACCGCATCACGTCCGTGAACGAACGCAGTCTCACGACCACCGTCAACAACATCGAGCATATCGAGTCGCAGTCGTTGCCGGGTATCGCCATCATCAAGCTGTTTCTGCAGCCGACCGCGAACATTCAGACGGCGATCGCGCAGACGGTGGCCGTCGAACAGGCGCAGCTCAAGCAGATGCCGCCCGGCGCAACGCCGCCGCTCGTCATCAGTTATTCGGCGTCGAGCATTCCGGTGATCCAGCTTGGATTGTCGAGTCCCAAGGAGTCGGAGCAGTCGCTCAACGATACGGCGCTCAACTTCCTGCGCCCGCAGCTCGTGACCATTCCGGGCGCATCGGTGCCGTATCCGTATGGCGGGAAGTCGCGTCTCATCTCCATCGACCTCGATACGCGCGCGCTGCTCGCCAAAGGCTTGACGCCAACCGATGTGGTCAGCGCCGTCAACGCGCAGAACCTGATTCTGCCGACCGGCACGGCGAAGATCGGGCCGAAAGAATTCACCATCAACATGAACGGCTCACCGACCACCGTGGAAGGCCTCAACGACCTGCCCGTGCGAACCGTGAACGGCGCGACGACTTATCTGCGTGAAGTGGCGCACGTGCGCGATGGCTTCTCGCCGCAGACCAACGTCGTGCGTCAGGATGGCCGGCGCGGCGTGCTGATCTCGGTGCTGAAGAACGGCGATTCATCGACGCTCTCTATCGTCAACACGTTGAAGGGTCTCCTGCCGCAAGCGCGTTCGTCGTTGTCGGAAGACATCAAGATCACCGCGCTCTTCGATCAATCGGTGTTCGTGAAAGCCGCCGTGCAGGGCGTGGTGCGCGAAGCGCTGATCGCCGCCGCGCTCACGGCCGCCATGATCCTGCTCTTCCTCGGCAACTGGCGCAGTACCTGCATCATCGCGATCTCGATTCCGTTGTCCATTCTCTCGTCGTTGATCGTGCTGCATGCGCTCGGGCAGACCATCAACATCATGACGTTGGGCGGGCTCGCGCTCGCGGTGGGCATTCTCGTCGACGACGCCACCGTCACCATCGAGAACATCGAACGCCATCTGCACATGGGCACCGATCTGCACGAAGCGATTCTCGAAGGCGCGGGCGAAATTGCCGTGCCCGCGCTCGTCTCGACGCTATGTATTTGTATTGTGTTCGTGCCGATGTTCTTCCTGACCGGCGTGGCGAAGTTCCTGTTCGTGCCGCTCGCGGAAGCCGTGGTGTTCGCCATGATCGCGTCGTACATTCTTTCTCGGACGCTCGTGCCGACGCTCGCCATGCTGCTGATGGGCCACGCGCATGCACCCGATGCCAAGAAGAAACCGAATCTCTTCATGCGGCTGCATCGCCGGTTCGATCACGGCTTCGAGCGCATGCGCGCCGCATACATCGTGATTCTGAGCAGCCTGCTCGTGAAGCGGCGGCTCTACGGTTCGCTCTTTCTCGGCTTCTGTCTCATCTCCACCGCGCTGGTGTTCGTGCTCGGCCAGGACTTCTTTCCCACGGTCGACGCCGGCGACATCCGCATGCACATGCGTGCGCCGACGGGCACGCGTATCGAGGAAACCGCGCGCCTCGCCGATGAAGTCGAGAAGGTCGTGCGTCAGGTCGTGCCCGCCGATGAGCTCGATACCATCCTCGACAATCTCGGCCTGCCCTATAGCGGTATCAATCTCTCGTACAGCAACTCGGGCACCATCGGTACGCTCGACGGCGAGATACAGGTCGCGTTAAAGGAAGATCACGCGCCGACCGAAAAATATATCGACGAACTGCGCGCGCTCTTGCCGCAGAAATTTCCCGGCGTGGAGTTCTTCTTTCAGCCCGCGGATATCGTCACGCAGATTCTGAACTTCGGCTTGCCCGCCGCCGTAGACGTGCAGATTCAAGGCCAAAATCAGCAAGCTAACTTTCAGGTCGCGGCCAAGCTGATGAAGCAGATCCGCATGATTCCCGGCAACGTGGATACGCACATCCAGCAGAAGCTCGACGAACCCGTCATCAACCTGACCATGGACCGTACGCGTCTGCAGCAGCTCAATCTCTCGGCAAGCAATGTCGCGCAGAACGTGCTCGTTTCACTATCGGGCAGTTCGCAAACGTCGCCGGGATTCTGGTTCAACCCGAAGAATGGCGTGGAATACAACCTCGCGGTACAGACGCCGCAGTATCAGGTTTCATCGGTCGACGAACTCTTGCGCACGCCTGTGTCTGCCTCGCTCACGGGACCGACGCAATTGCTCGGCAACCTCGTGCGTGTCTCGCCGCAGAATCAGTTCGCGGAAGTCTCGCACTACAACATCCGTCCCGTGATCGATCTCTTCGTAAGCGTGGAAGGAAACGATCTCGGCAGCGTGGCGCGTCAGGTGAATCATCTCGTCGATGAAGCGCGCCGCACGCTTCCGCGCGGCACGCAGATCAACGTGCGTGGTCAGGTCGAGACCATGCGTACATCGTTCTTCGGGCTGGGCGTTGGCGTGGCCATGGCGATCGTGCTGGTGTATTTGCTTATCGTCGTCAACTTCCAGTCGTGGGTCGATCCGCTCATCATCGTGAGCGCGTTGCCGGCGGCGCTCGCGGGTATCGTCTGGATGCTGTTTCTCACCGGCACGCATCTGTCCGTGCCCGCACTCACGGGCGCGATCATGACGATGGGCGTCGCCACCGCCAACAGTATCTTGATGGTGTCGTTCGCGCGGCAACGTCTGACAGCGGGCGTGCCGCCGCTCGCCTCCGCGCTCGAAGCAGGCGCAAGCCGTATTCGCCCGGTGCTGATGACGGCCTTCGCGATGATCATCGGCATGATTCCAATGGCGCTCGGTCTCGGCGAAGGCGCCGAACAGAACGCGCCGCTCGGCCGCGCGGTGATCGGCGGCTTGCTGTTTGCCACGGTTTCCACGCTGTTCTTCGTGCCGCTCGTCTTCGCGGGTATTCACGCGCGCCTTGCTAAACGCGCGGAACGCAAAGGCCAGAAACCGCACGGCGAAGCGCAGTCCGACGACACGAACACGCAGCACTGAATTCAATCCAGGCACTCCGACGAACATGACTGAAAAGAACCACGCCTCGCTCGCGATTCCCGCGCGTGATCCGAATGAAGGACCCGCGCTGCCACCGCGCCATGTCGAATGGAAACGCGCGAAGATCGCGCTCGTGATCGTGCTTGCGCTGCTCGCGCTCGGCGCGGCGCGCACCGTGATCAGCGACATGATTCACAACCGCTCGGTCGTCACGCGCACGCAACAGAACGCCCAGCAATACGTCAACGTGGTCGCGCCGACGCAGACCGATGGCGGCGGCAACACGACCTTGCCGGGTACGCTGCGCGGCTTCGTCGAATCGCCGATTTATGCGCGCGCGACGGGTTATCTGCTGCACTGGTATGCGGATATCGGCACACGCGTGAAGCAAGGCCAGTTGCTCGCCGATCTCGATACCCCTGAAATCGATCAGGAGCTCGCGCAGGCGGTCGCGCAACGCGATCAGACAGCATCGAGCCTGGGCCTTGCGAAAAGCTCGCTGCAACGCTGGCAACAACTGCGTCAGCGCGATGCCGTCTCGCAGCAGGAACTCGACGAACGTCAGAGCACGTATAACCAGGACGTGGCCAATCTCGCCGCCGCGGACGCCAACGTGAAGCGTCTGCGTCAGCTCGAATCGTTCAAGCGCATCGTCGCGCCGTTTGCAGGCGTGGTCACGCAGCGCAACGTCGATGTCGGCGATCTCATCGACGCGGGCAGTGGCGCGAGCCGCGCGCTCTTTGCGCTCGCGCAGTCGGACCCGCTGCGCGTGTTCGTGCAGTTGCCGCAGGCGTATGCGCAGAACGTGTCGGTCGGTCAGTCGGTGGTCGTGATGCAGGCCGAGCTTCCCGGTCAGCAGTTCCACGGCAAGATCACGCATATCTCCGGCGCGATCGACGTGCCCACGCGTTCGCTGCAAGTCGAAGTCACGCTGCCCAACGCCGATCAGCGCCTCCGTCCCGGCGCCTATGTGCAGGTCGCGGTGCCAGCCGTCGTCCATGCACGCCTGCTCGTGCCGGGCAATGCGTTGCTCTTCCGTGCGGAAGGACCGCGCGTCGCGGTGGTCGACTCGAACGGCCATGTGCATCTGAACAAGATCGTGATCGCGCAGGATCTCGGGCAGTCGCTCGAAATCGAGAGCGGTATCGAGCCGACCGACAAGATCATCATCAATCCGAGCGATTCCATTGCGGATGGCGATCATGTCGTGGTCCAGCCGCAGAAGCAGCAGAATCAGCACGATCCGCAGACTCCGAATCAGAAGGCCGCGTCATGAGAGGCATCGTTGCCATCGGCTTGTTGACGATGCTCGCGGCGTGCACCGTCGGCCCCGATTACAAGCGCCCCGTCGCCGAGACGCCGCCCGACTGGCAAACCGACTCGTACTGGCGAGTCGGCGAACCTTCGCACGCGCCGCTCGCGCTCGACTGGTGGACGAGCTATGACGACGCCACGCTGAACACGCTGGAGACGCAAGCACTCGCGCAGAATCAGACGCTCGCGGCCGCCGTCGCGCATTACGAACAGGCCCGCGCAACGCTCGCGCAAACCTCATCGCTCGCGCTGCCCGAGGTGGATCTCGGCGCACAGGCCGACCGTCTGCGCGTATCGAAGAATCGTCCGGTCACGAGCTACAACACGCCGGTCATGAGCACGGTTCAGAACGACATCAAGCTCGCGCCTTCCGTGAGCTATGACCTCGATCTGTTCGGACGCATTCGCCGCGAAGTGGAAGGCGCACAGGCAACGGCGGAACAATCGCGCGACGACCTCGCCAACGCGCGGCTCGTTCTCACCACGGAACTCGCGAGCAGCTATTTCTCGATGCGCGAACTCGATGCCGAGATCGACGTGCTGAATCGCTCCGTGGGGCTGCAGAAGAAAGCGCTCGATTACGTGACCTCGCAGCACGATCTGGGCGCGGTATCCGGTCTCGACGTGCTGCAACAGCAGTCGCAACTCGACTCGACACGCGTGCAGGCGCAACTGCTGCTGAACCAGCGCGCGCAATACGAACACGCCATTGCGGCGCTCGTCGGCACGCCCGCGCCGCAGTTCTCCATCGCGGCGGACATCAAGGATCGTCCGGTGCCGTCGATACCGCTCGGCCTGCCGAGTGACGTGCTGCAACGCCGGCCGGATGTGGCATCGGCGGAGCGTTCGATGGCGTCGGCGAATGCGCAGATCGGCGTCGCGAAGGCTGCATTCTTTCCGAGCCTGACCTTGAACGGTAACGTCGGCTGGGAGAGCACGGCGTTCTCGAGTCTCATCTCCGCGCCAAGCCTCTTGTGGACCATCGGCACCATGGCGAGCCAGGTCGTGTTCGATGGCGGCCGGCGTTCCGCTGCCGTCGACTTCGCGAGCGAAGGCTACGTGGCGGCTGAGGCGAATTATCGTCAGACCGTTCTCGGCGCGTTCCAGCAGGTGCAGGACGGTATCGTCGGGTTATCGGTGCTGGATGGCGCGGCGAAGCAATCGCATGCAGCCGTGGTGGACTCGCAGCGTCTGCTTTCGCTTGCCAATGATCGATATTCCGGCGGCCTCGTCGCTTATCTCGACGTGATCACCGCACAGCAGCAATTGCTCACGAGCGAGCGCCAGGATGTGCAGATACGTGGCCAGCAACACACCACGTCTGTCGCGCTCGTCAAGGCGCTGGGCGGCGGATGGGACGTGCATGACGCGGCGCAGGAACAGGGTGCATCGAATCAGAGCGTCGAGGAATCATCGCGTTGAATGGCGGTTCGATGCAAGCATGTTAGACGTGAGGATCGTATAGTAATCACCTATAACAATAAGCAAGCGAGCGGTAAGCAAACCCCTTGAAGAGGCAGGCATGAAAGTCCTGATAGTGGAAGACGAACACAAGGTAGTCGATTACCTGCGCTCCGGACTGACCGAGCAAGGCTGGGTCGTCGATGTGGCGATGGACGGCGAGGAAGGCACGCATCTGGCCATCGAATACGATTACGACGTGGTCGTGCTCGATGTCATGCTGCCGCGCCGCGATGGCTTCGCGGTGCTGAAGGCGCTGCGTCTGCAGAAGTCGACGCCGGTCATCATGCTCACGGCGCGCGATCATATCAATGACCGTGTGCGCGGTCTGCGCGAGGGCGCGGACGACTATCTCACCAAGCCTTTTTCGTTTCTCGAACTCGTCGAGCGACTGCACGCGCTCGCACGGCGCACGCGCGCGCAGGAATCCACGCTCATTTCCGTGGGCGATCTTTACGTCGATCTGATCGGCAGACGCGCCACGCGAGACGGCGTGCGCCTCGATCTCACCGCGAAGGAATTTCAGCTGCTGAGCGTGCTCGCGCGCCGTCATGGGGATATCCTGTCGAAGACGGCCATCACCGAACTCGTTTGGGAAGTAGATTTCGAAAGTCATACCAACGTGGTGGAAACCGCCATCAAGCGGCTGCGTGCCAAGCTCGACGGGCCGTTTCGCACCAAACTCCTGCATACCGTGCGCGGCATGGGCTACGTGCTCGAAGTGCGCGAAGCACGCGACACGCGGGAAACCAGGGAAGACGCGAGAACATCATGAACGTGCAGTGGGCCAAATCCGGCGACGGCGAACCGCGCTCGCAGCGATCCATTGCGCGGCGGCTTGCGGTCATGTTCGCGGTCGTCGCGTTGTTCGTGTTCGCGCTCGTGGGCACCGGGCTTTTTCTCGTGCTGCGTGTGCAGCTCGAACAGCATCTGCGCGACTCGCTCGACAATCGCGCGGAGATCGCACGGCTGATCGTCTCGCACGTATCGAACCCCGACAAGTGGAAGATGGCCAAGGAGAAGCTCGCGGACATCACGCCGCGTGACGGCTCCACGATGTTCGCCGTGGCCAGCAACGACGGGCTTTATAACTACGGCGCGCCGCCCTTGCGCGATCAGATCAAGCGCGTGCAGGACCATTACGGGCACTTCCAGCCCGAAGGCCGCGCGTATGAAATGCTCATGACCACGCTGACCATTCCGCCGTATATGGACCGTCCGCCGTTGCAGCTTTTCGTGGCCGTGGACTGTTCGCCGAACGTGCGGACCATGCGCGCCTTCGGGCTTGCGCTTGCCGCATTGACGGCGCTCGCCACGGTCGCCGTGTTGTTCCTAAGCTATTCGGTGGCGCGACTGGGCCTTGCGCCCTTGACGCGTCTGACACGCGACGCGCAGAACGTAAGCCCGAACAATCGCTCGCAGCGGCTCAACACGCGCTCGTTGCCCTTTGAACTCGAAGACCTCGCGAAGTCATTCAACGGCGCGCTAGAACGGCTCGATCACGCGTATGGACGGCTCGAATCGTTCAATGCGGATGTCGCGCACGAGTTGCGCACGCCCGTCACCATCCTCATCGGCCAGACGGAAGTGGCGCTCACGCGCGACCGGCCGATCGAAGAATTGCGTCATACGTTGCAGTCGAATCTCGAAGAGTTCGAGCGCGTGCGCGCGATCATCAACGACATGCTGTTCCTCGCGCGTGCCGATCAGGGCGAACGCGCAACGGGGCTCGTCGAAGTGTCGCTCGCGGCGGAAGTGAACCGCACGCTGGAGTTTCTGGAGATACCGCTCGAAGAAGCGCAAGTGCGCGCGACGGCAAGCGGCGATGCACGCGCCTTCGTCAACACGTCGCTATTCGGCCGCGCGCTTTCCAATCTCGTGATGAACGCCATTCAGCACTGCGCGCCGGGCGCGACTATCTCGGTCAACATCGCGCGCGAGCATGGGCGCGTGCGGATCGCGGTGGCTAATCCCGGCGAGCAGATCGCGCCGCCTGTCATGGAGCATCTGTTCGATCGTTTCTATCGCGCCGAAAGCTCGCGCACCAACAGCCGGGAGAATCACGGGCTGGGACTGGCTATCGTGAAGGCCGTGGCGGAAATGCATCGCGGCACGGTATCGGCGACGAGTGCCAAGGGCATCAACACATTCGCGTTCTCGGTGGCGCGATTCGGCAATGAGCATCGGCCCATGAGCGAAGGCGGAGCATCGGCCGGGGCGCCGTTATCCGCCGAGCATGCGCAGCAGGCGCGCATTGCGATGGGCCTTTCGGAACGGCATTCCACAGGCTGATTGTTCTCGCGGTGCTTTCCCGCAATGTCAAAAAAAAGGGTTGGCCCTTCCGATGTATCCACATCCGAGCCAACCCAAAAAGAAGAGACGGCTGTGAAGCACATCTCCATGCTCCAGAAACGCCACCTTGCCTGGTTGCCTCCGGAGTTCCAACGGTGTTACTGAGCGGTTTGCGACGTCGGTTTCGTCGAGGCAATGGCAACGGCTATTGCAATGGCTATTGCAATGGCGGCAAGCTTCGCTTCGTGTGCCCTATAGCGTGGAAGCGTCACCAAGAAACTCATTCGCCATCCGAAATAACCGTGCCTTCGTTTCAATCCCTATAGCCATTCGACGATGCCCGCTGACGCTCAATTTTGTCGATGCGCCTGTGGGAAAGGACTGTAAGGAGAATCGCGAAAGGAATTGGCGGGGGAACCAACATATGCGCTGAAATCGCGCTGATTCATCAGATGTTTGGTTCGACAGCGCTCACAGGGCGCTTATTAGAAGACTGCATGAAGTAAAAACGGGCGCCGAGGCGCCCGCTTCTTGCCGCAGCCGTCAAATGACAAATCAAACCGTGCTCAACCGAGCCATCTCCGTTTCGACGATCAGCTTCTTCAACTCCGGCACGCACGATCCGCAGTTGCCGCCGGCCTTCACGCAAGCGGTAACCTCCGCGGCCGTCTTCAGACCCTTGTCCTGAATCGCCTTGCAGATCGTATTGCGCCCGACGCCGAAGCACGAGCAGACTGTCGGTCCTGTGTCCTCGCCCTTGCCTATCGGCTGGCCGAGCAAAAGGCTCGCGCGGTCTTCATCGTCGAGACGCTCTTTCTCGAAGAGACTCGCAAGCCAAGCGCGTGCAGGCAAGTCGGGGCGCTCGGAAACGAACACGCAACTCTCGATGCGATCGTTCACCACATGCGCCGCGCGATACACGCCCGCACTTTTGTCCTCGTATTCGATCCAGTCCGCATGCGGATCGTCAATGCGAAAGAGCGCGCGCGCCCAGTCGTGATGATCGTCATGCGCGGCATCGAAACGATTGCGTCCTGCCAGTTCATGGCGCACGAAACGCGCGCCGTGCACGCGCGTCCAGTGCGTAACGGAATCGAGCGCGGGCGCGCGTCGCGAAAGCGCGAAGCCGTGCCATGTCACGTGGAATTGCTCGATCGACACAGGCGTGTGCTTGAACTCGGGCTCGCCCGATACCGGATCGACGACCGGATTCACCACCGCGCCGACGCGCGCATCCGAGGCAACCTGATCGTTCCAGTGGATCGGCACGAACACGCTGCCGCGCGACATGCCGCCGCCGAATTGAACACGCGCGATCATCGAACCCCAGCGGCTCGTCACGCGCGCGAGCTCTCCTTCGCGCACGCCGTATGCAAGCGCGTCTTGCGGATGCATGTCGATGAACGATTCGCTGATATGCCCGGCGAGCTTCGCCGAACGCCCGGTGCGCGTCATCGTGTGCCATTGGTCGCGCACGCGGCCCGTGTTAAGAATGAGCGGATAGTCGGCATCGGGCGCGTTGACCGGATCGCGCGGCGGCGTCGCGATGAAACGCGCGCGCCCATCGGCATGACTGAAGCGTCGTTCCTCGAAGAGTCGCGCGCTGCCGGTGTCGTCTTTCGAGCGCAGCGGCCATTGCACGGGTTCAAGCAGGTCGTAGTCGTGCTCTCCGAGTTGCGTTAGTCCGCCGATATCGAATGCGCGATAAACGCCCGTCTCCGTGTCGTTGCGATACGCGCTCAAACGCGCGTGTTCATCGAAAATTTCATGCGGCGCCTGGAAGTCGAAGCCCGCAAAGCCCATGCGACGCGCGACATCGCACATGATCCGCCAGTCGGCGCGCGCTTCGCCCGGTGCCGGCAGAAACGCGCGCTGCCGCGAGATACGGCGCTCCGAGTTGGTCACGGTGCCGTCCTTCTCGCCCCAGCCGAGCGCGGGCAGCAACACATCGGCGCAAGCGTTGGTATCCGTATGCTCGATGATGTCCGAGCTCACCACCAGGTCGCACTTCGCAAGCGCGCACTTCACGCGGTCGCCGTCCGGCAGACTCACGACCGGATTCGTGCCCATGATCCACACTGCTTTCACGCGGCCGGCTTCGATGGCGTCGAACAGATCGACGGCCTTCAATCCGGCGCGTTCGGGAATCGCAGGCGACGCCCAGAACGTCTGCACGATCTCGCGATGCAGCGGGCTATCCAGTTCGAGATGCGCCGCCAGCGTGTTGGCAAGGCCGCCCACTTCGCGCCCGCCCATCGCGTTCGGTTGTCCCGTGAAGGAAAACGGTCCCATGCCTGGCTTGCCAATGCGTCCGGTCAACAGATGACAGTTGATGATGCTGTTGACTTTGTCCGTCCCCGCGCTCGATTGATTCACGCCTTGCGAATAAACCGTCACCACGCGTTCGGTGCGCGCAAAGAGCCGATAGAAGGTCATCAAGTCGTGCGCATCGAGCTTGCAGTCCTTCGCGGTCTGCGCGAGATCGGACGGTCCTGCTGCCGCGAGCGCGGCATCGAAGCCGTTGGTGTGTGCATCGACGAAAGCGGAATCGGATGCGCCATGCTCCGCCAGAAACGCGAACAGGCCGTTGAACAGCCGCACATCGCTGCCAGGCTTGAGCGGCAGATGCAGATCGGCCATCTCGCACGTTGCCGTGTGGCGCGGATCGATCACGACGATCTTCACGTCTGGCCGCGCTTCCTTCATCTTCACGATGCGCTGAAACAGGATTGGATGACACCATGCCGTATTCGATCCGACGAGCACGATGGTATCGGCGAGTTCGAGGTCTTCGTAATTCAGCGGCACGAGGTCTTCCCCGAACGCGCGCTTGTGTCCCGCCACCGACGACGACATGCAAAGCCGCGAGTTCGTATCGATGTTCGCGCTGCCGATATAGCCCTTCATCAGCTTGTTGGCGACGTAATAGTCTTCCGTGAGCAATTGCC
This sequence comes from Caballeronia sp. GAWG2-1, assembly GCF_023631405.1. Taxonomy (NCBI): domain Bacteria; kingdom Pseudomonadati; phylum Pseudomonadota; class Betaproteobacteria; order Burkholderiales; family Burkholderiaceae; genus Caballeronia; species Caballeronia sp. GAWG2-1. The sequence goes on along the minus strand of NZ_JALQDD010000026.1, from coordinate 80,530 downwards.
CCGATACGTAGAAGGCGACCGCATCCGGACCGTGACGTTCGACGATGCGAGCGAATCCGCTCGCCACGGTGCCGATGGCATCGCTCCAGGAGACATCGGCGAGCGCGCCGGTTTGACCGTCGCGCAGCTTCGGTTTGAGCAGACGTCCTTCGAGGCTTACCGTGTCGCCGAGTGCCGAGCCTTTCACGCACAAGCGGCCGAAGTTGGCCGGATGTGTTTCGTCGCCAGCAATCGCCACGTCGATAGCCGTGCGCGGTGTCGCCATTACGCCGCAACCCACGCCGCAATAAGGACATGTCGTGCGAACGGCAGCCGCCTGAACCGGAATGATGGGGATTCTCGCGTTCATATCTATGCTTGCGCTTCGCAAAGCGTCTTGCCGAACAACAAACGTCCGCGCAGATGCGAGACATCCGTGCGGTTCTGAATCAGCTCGAAATACCATGCGCCGTCTTTCACGTCGCCATACAGCACCGCGCCGATCACACAGCCCGCCTGCAACACGAGACGCTTGTAGACGCCGCGACGCGGATCGCGCAGCACGAGGTCTTCGGACGAATCGTCGCCGATGAAATCGCCCGCCGAGTAAAGATCGACGCCCGTGACTTTCAGCTTGGTCGCGGTCGCGCGCTGCACATAGCGGCGATGTCCCGCGCCCGCGAGATGCGCGCCGGCCACACGCGCCTGATCCCAGATCGGCGCCACGAGACCGAACGTAGCCGAGCGATGCTGCACGCATTCGCCCACTGCATAGACGCGCGGATCGTAAGTCTGCAAGGTGTCGTCGACGACGATCGCGCGCTCGCAGTGCAGTCCCGCTTCCTTCGCGAGCGCGATGTTGGGACGCACGCCCGCGGTCATCACGACGAGATCGGCTTCGATCTCGCGGCCATCGGCAAAACGCACCGCCGTCACGCGTTCATCGCCCACGATCTCCGTCGTCTTCGCGGCCATCGCGAAACGCAGACCCTTGGCTTCCAGCGAACGCTTGAGCAACGTGGACGCGCTCGCATCGAGTTGACGGTCCATCAGGCTTTCGCTCGAATGCACGACCGTCACCGACATGCCCTGACGTTGCAAACCGTTGGCCGCTTCGAGACCGAGCAAGCCGCCGCCGATCACCACCGCGTGACGATGATCGCGCGATGCCGCCAGCATCTTTTCCACGTCTTGAATGTCGCGAAACGCGATCACGCCCGGAAGATCGCAACCCGGCACGGGAATGATGAAAGGCTTCGAACCCGTCGCTATGAGAAGTCGGTCGTAGCGCACCTTGACACCGCTTGCCGAGCGCACGATGCGCCGCACGCGATCGATTCCGACCACGGCGTCGCCTGCATGCAGCGTGATGTCATTGGCTCGATACCATTCGCGCGTATTGAGGATGATGTCGTCCACGCTCTTCTCGCCTGCAAGCACGGGCGAAAGCAGAATGCGGTTGTAGTTGCCGTAAGGCTCGGCGCCGAACACGGTGATGTCGTACAGCTCGGGCGCGATCTTCAGCAATTCCTCGACCGTGCGCATGCCCGCCATGCCGTTGCCGATCACGACGAGACGCTGACGCGCCTGCACCATCGGTACATCGGCCGCGCCAGCCGCAACCGCATATTCCGTCTTCATGCGGCAATCCACACTTTGCCGCCGGCCACGCGTGCGCGATACGCGGTCACGGAGCGCTCGGGCGCTTCGAGGCATTCGCCGGTACGCAGATCGAAGTGCTGCTTGTAGATCGGCGATGCCACGACAATGCGCTCGCCCAAGCTGCCGACGATACCGCGCGAGAGCACCGCCGCCTGCGAATGCGGATCGAAGTTGTCGATGGCGAAGACGCTCTGCTCGTCGCCCGCCACATGAAACACGGCCACCTGCGCGCCCTTGAAAAGCGCACAGACGCCGGTGTCGGGCACGATGTCATCGAGTGCGCAGATCTCGGTCCAGTCCTGTTCAATGCGGTCATTCATGGTGGTCTCCAGCGCTCAAACGGTTTCGACGACGACAGGAATGTCGATCAGCTTCAGCTTGCGTTCCTCGGGCGTCGCGGGACGAATCTGGCCGCGCTCTTCCACGAAGGTCACGTTCTCGTCGCTCTTGTCGCTGTTGACGAAGTGACGGAAGCGCTTGCGCGTTTCGGGGTCGGTGACGGCCTTCTTCCATTCGTCTTCGTACGTATCGACGACGAGTTGCATCTCCGCTTCGAGTTCGGCGGCGAGTTCGAGCTTGTCGTTCACGACGATATCGACGAGATAATCGAGGCCGCCTTCGAGGTTGTCGCGCCACACGCTCGTGCGTTGCAGGCGGTCCGCCGTACGCACGTAGAACATCAGGAAGCGGTCGACGTAGCGAATGAGCGTGACTTCGTCGAGATCGGATGCGAGCAGTTCGGCGTGACGCGGCTTCATGCCGCCGTTGCCGCAGACGTAAAGGTTCCAGCCCTTCTCCGTCGCGATGACGCCGATATCCTTGCCCTGCGCTTCCGCGCATTCCCGTGTGCAACCCGAGACGCCGAACTTGATCTTGTGCGGCGTGCGCAGCCCCTTGTAGCGGTTTTCCAGCGCGATGGCGAGACCGACCGAATCGCCGACACCATAGCGGCACCATGTCGAACCGACGCACGACTTCACCGTGCGCAGCGACTTGCCATAGGCATGTCCAGATTCGAAGCCCGCGGCGATCAGCTCTTCCCAGATGAAGGGCAACTGCTCCACGCGCGCCCCGAACATGTCGACGCGCTGGCCGCCCGTGATCTTCGTATAGAGCCCGTACTTCTTCGCCACTTGTCCGACCGCGATCAAACCATCGGGCGTGACTTCGCCGCCCGGCATGCGCGGAACGACGGAATACGTGCCATCGCGTTGAATGTTGGCGAGGTAGTAGTCGTTCGAATCCTGCAGGCCCGCATGCTCCTTCTTCAGCACGAACTCGTTCCAGCACGAAGCGAGAATGCTGGCCACGGCAGGCTTGCAGATATCGCAGCCCAGACCCTTGCCATGCTTCGCGAGCATCGAGCCGAACGTGCGATGTCCTTCCACGCGCGCCATGTGATAAAGCTCCTGGCGCGAATACGGGAAGTGTTCGCAGATATGGTTGTTGACCGCGAGCCCCTGGCGCTTCATCTCGCTCTTCAGCACCTGCGTGACGAGCGGCACGCAGCCGCCGCACGATGCGCCCGCCTTGCATGCGCTCTTCAACGCGCCGATGCTGGTCGCGCCCGCGCACACCGCCGCGCAAATTTCCGCCTTGCTCACGTTGTTGCACGAACAGATTTGCGCGGCATCGGGCAAGGCTTCGACGCCGAGGCCGGGCTTCGCCTTGCCGTCGCTTTGCGGCAGGATCAGGAATTCGGGTGCTTCCGGCAGCTCGATCTTGTTGAGCATCATCTGCAAAAGCGTGCCGTATTCAGTGGCGTCGCCAACCATCACGCCGCCCAGCAGGAACTTGCCGCAATCGGACACGACCAGCTTCTTGTAGATTTGCTTGCGCTCGTCGCTGAACTGATACGAGCGGCTGCCCGGCGTCTTGCCATGTGCGTCGCCGATACTCGCCACGTCCACGCCCATCAGCTTGAGCTTGGTGCTCATGTCCGCGCCCGCGAACATGGCGTCGTCCGCGCCAATGACCTGCTTCGCGACGATGCGCGCCATGTCGTAACCCGGCGCGACGAGGCCGAACAACTGCCCTTGCCACAGCGCGCATTCGCCGATGGCGTAGATATCCGCATCGCTCGTGCGGCATGCGTCGTCGATCACGATGCCACCGCGCGGCCCGATCTCGAGACCGGCCGCACGCGCGATATCGTCACGCGGACGAATGCCCGCGGAGAACACGATCATGTCGGTATCGAGATGCGCGCCATCGGCAAAATTCATGCGATTCGCAGCACCCTCGCCATCGACGATGGCAAGCGTGTTGCGGCCCGTATGCACCGTCACGCCCAGTTCCTCGATCTTGCTGCGCAGCACGCGTCCGCCGCCGTCGTCCACTTGCACGGCCATCAGACGCGGCGCGAATTCGACGACGTGCGTGATGAGCCCGAGATCGCGCAACGCCTTCGCCGCTTCGAGACCAAGCAAACCGCCGCCGACGACCGTACCGACTTTCGATTTCGCACCGAAGGCACGCATCGCTTCGAGATCTTCTATCGTGCGATACACGAAGCATCCCGCGCGCTCCTTGCCTTCGACGGGCGGCACGAACGGATACGAACCCGTTGCGAGCACCAGCTTGTCGTAGGGCAGCACTTCGCCCGTGGATGCCGTCACGGTACGCGCCGCGCGATCGATCGCGACGGCTTTCGCATTGAGTTGAAGCGCATAGCCCGAGCGATCGAAGAAGCCTTCCTGCACGAGCGAAAGCTCATCGGCCGACTTACCCGAAAAGAATTCGGTCAGATGAACGCGATCATAGGCCGCGCGCGGTTCTTCGCAGAGCACGGTGACTTGCAGCGTGTCATGCCCGCTTTCGGCGAGACATTCGAGGAACTTGTGGCCGACCATGCCGTGGCCGATGACGACGATTTTCATGGGGACTCTGCCTGAGTGATGACTTAACCAGCTACACGGTTGTTGCCCGCGAGCGCGCTTTCACGCAACGCGGCTTCGCGTGCCTTGTGTTCCGGGGTAAAGCGCACGGCCAGCGCGCACAGTGCAGCGCCTCCGACCATCACGCCGAGCATCGAGAGCGTGGCTTGCGCATTGCCCACGCCTTTCATGAGGAAGCCCGCCGCGACCGCGCCGACGTTGCCGCCCGCGCCGATCACGCCAGCCACGCCGCCCAGCGCCTTGCGGTCGATGAACGGCACGAGCGCGTAGGTCGCGCCGCAAGCCATATGCGTGAAGAGCCCGAAGATGAGCATCGATACGATGGCGAGCGCGACGCCTTCGGCATGCGCGAACGCATAGAGACCGATGCCTTCGCCCGCGATCAGTACGAACAGCAAGGTCGCGCGAATATCGAGGCTGCGGCGCGCGGCCGCTTTATCGGAAAGCCAGCCGCCGAGCGCGCGGGCAAAGAGCGCGAGCAGACCGAAGCTGCCTGCCGCCAGTCCTGCCGCGCCGAGCGAGAGCTTGAAGTGATCGACGTAGTACACGGCCGCCATGTTGTGGATGAACACTTCCACGCCGAAGCACGCGCCGTAGGTCACGAACAACATCCACACGCGATAGTTCGAGCATGCGGTCACGAAACTCTGCCAGCCGCCCTTCTTGCCGCCGTCGATGGCAACGCCCAGTTCGCGCAGTTGCGTGAAGTTGCCTTGCGGACAGTCTTGCGTATAGCGCCAGTAAAAGTACGCCATCACAGGCATGGCGATACCCGGCACGATCAGCGCGATGCGCCACGACGATGCCGCGCCTGCGCCCAACGCGATCGCGGCGGCAACCAGCATCGGCACGAGAGCTTGTGCGGCGCCTGCGCCTGCGTTGCCCCAGCCCGCGGTCGTGGCGTTCGCGGTGCCGACGACGTTCGGCGCGAACATCACCGACGTGTGGTATTGCGTGATGACGAAGCTCGCACCGATTGCACCGATGGCAAGACGACACCACAGGAAGCTGTCGTAGCCCGTGGAAAGCGCCGCGCCGAACACCGGCACCGCGCCTACGAGCAACAGCGCGCTATAGACCTTGCGCGGGCCGAAGCGGTCGCACATCGGGCCCACGATCAGACGTACGAGAATGGTCACGGCCACGGCCGCGATATTGAGGTTGGCGACCTGGTCGTTGGAGAGGCCGTATTCGCGCTTGATGAGCGGCATCAGCGGCGCGCAAGCGAACCATGCGAAGAAGCATACGAAGAACGCCATCCATGTGAGATGGAAGGCGCGCATCGGCGCCGTGCGCATGCTGAAGAGATCGATCCGGGTGGCTTTGTCCATCGTCTTTCCGCCAAAAAAGAAAGGCGTCCCGCGCATCAGCCGGGAAGCCGATGCGGGGGACGCCGTTGTCCGATGCCCGCATGGCTTTAACCTGCCGGGCGCTGTAATCAGGACGGATCGCCGTTGATCCGATGGCGGGACATAAGGCAAGGGATATGCCATGTTGAAGGCGTGCAGCTCAAAACCATGCGGCATAAGCGTTCGAGCCATCCTGCACCGGCAACGCGCATTGGCTCCGCGTCGCGTTTTGATGCGCGCGGGCACATCGCTGGTGCGGCGCAGCACTGATGGCGTGCGAACGTCGCTTATATTTGAACCGTCTGGTTAATCGTGCGAATGAACGCGGGACGCCATGCGTTTGGCAACGCATCGAGGCATGCGCGCGCTGTTCGGGTGCCGGCTGCACATCGACAGTGCCTCCTTGCGGTGCGACGTGATGCGCGCGTCGACGCGCAAGCCCTTGCGACATGTACGCAAGCGCGTTCCCGGCGCAAATGGCCCGCTTATTGCATTGCTCGAAGCGCTGCCGGCAACGGCGCTGGCAGCAGCGCAAAGCATGCATACATCGACCGATGCGTGCATCGACCAAGGCCCAAGGACAACGGCGTCCCCTCGTGCAACGACACGGGCGGACGCTTTTTGCATTTCGTCCCGCCGCGCCGATGCGCCCCACCGATACAGGCGAGTCATCTCGCCCCGAGCCGAAAGAGAACACGATGAATCACGTTGAAGGCAAAGTCACCCTCCTGAGCGCGGGTCCCGGCGATCTCGACTTGCTGACCTTGCGCGCGGCCAAGGCGCTCGCCGCCGCCGACATCCTCATGCTCGACGACCTCGCCAATCCAGAGATCGTCACGCTTGCGCCCAACGCGCGCGTGATTCGCGTCGGCAAGCGCGGCGGTTGCCGGTCGACACCGCAAGCGTTCATCGAACGTCTGATGCAGCGTTATGCGAGAAAGGGCATGCACGTGGTGCGCGTAAAGGGCGGCGATGCGCTGCTGTTCGGCCGCGCGGGCGAGGAAATTTCGGCGCTACGCCATGCAGGCATTGCCGTGGATATCGTGAACGGCGTGTCGTCGGGATTCGCGGCGGCAGCGGGGCTCGGCATTTCGCTGACGCATCGGGATCATTGTCAGGGCGTGACCTTCGTCACGGCACACATGCAGGATCACAGCCAACCGGACTGGGCCGCGCTCGCCGCCACCGGCACGACGCTCGCCATCTACATGGGCATGAGCCGCATTGCGAGCATCGCTCAGGCGTTGCTCCTGGCGCTGCGTGCAGATACGCCGGCCGCGGTCGTGCAGCACGCGGGATCGCCCGATGAGAAGCGCCTCGTCACCACGCTCGATCGTCTCGCCGCCGACGCCACCGCCGCCGGACTCGGCAGCCCCGCCGTCATTCTGATTGGCGGCGCGATAGGCGAAGCCGTCGAATTCGCGTGCCATTCCAGGCAAGGTCTCGCGCATGCCGCTTGAGCGAATAGTTCGCGATGCAACGTTGAATCCGCGCGTTCGTCGCAACGAAAGACGCTGGTCGCGCACATTCGCACGCCGTATTGCCTATGCCATTCGGCCAGGTTCTCAAGCGGCCTGGCGCACGTTAGAGTCGAAGGTATCGCGTATGCCTTCGTTCCGACCGTTTCCCGCATGACTCCTGCTCCATCCATGTTGCGCGTCTTGCTCGTCACCGACACCGCCAAGCCCATCGGCGACTTGCGCGAGCAGCTGGCGCGTCTCGGTTACGACATGCTCGCCGAGGTCGCCGCGCCTTCCGCGCTGCATGCGGCCGTGGAGAGCCAGAAGCCGGATGTCGTCATCATCGATACCGATTCGCCTTCGCGCGACACACTCGAACAGCTCGCGGTGATGAACAAGGCCGCGCCGCGTCCCGTGCTCATGTTCAGCAACGACGCCGATCAGCAGTTCATTCGCGCCGCCGTCGGCGCGGGCGTGACAGCGTATTCCGTGGAAGGGCTCGCGCCCGCGCGGCTTGCACCGATCATCGAAGTCGCGCTTGCTCGCTTCGCACACGAGGCGCAGTTGCGGCAGCGGCTCGCGCAAGTGGAGAACGAGCTTGCGGAGCGCAAGATCATCGACCGCGCGAAGCGGCTGCTGATGGATCGCCGCGGCCTGTCCGAGAACGACGCCTACGCCATGCTGCGCAAACGCGCGATGGACCAGGGCGTGAAAGTCGCGGAGATCGCGCGCCAGCTTCTCTCGGTCGCGGATTTGCTGCCCTGACCAAGCACATTGCACAGACCATGAACTTGCCCGAAACGAATACATCCCCGTCCGCGTTGCCCGAACGCACGCATTTGCGGCTCGGCTTCGTCGCGTTGAGCGACGCCGCGCCGCTTGCCGTCGCGGCCATCCACGAGATGGGGCGGCGCCATGGCATCCGTATCGAACTGTGCCGTCAGCCTTCGTGGGCCGCCGTGCGCGACAAGCTGCTTTCCGGCGAGATCGACGCCGCGCACGCGCTATATGGGCTCGTGTATGGCGTGCAACTGGGCATCGGCGGGCCGCAGGCGGACATGGGCGTCCTGATGGTCCTCAACCGCAACGGTCAGGCGATCACCTTTTCAAACCCGCTCGCCGATGCCATTCAGAATGGCGCGAGCGTGAAAGATGCGCTGGCGTCGCTCGACCGCCCGCCCGTGCTTGCGCAGACTTTCCCGACCGGCACGCATGCGATGTGGCTGTATTACTGGCTGGCGGCGAATGGCGTGCATCCGCTGCGCGACGTGCAAAGCGTCGTGATTCCGCCGCCGCGCATGGCCGATGCGATGGCCGAAGGCATGCTCGACGGCTTCTGCGCGGGTGAGCCGTGGCATGCGGTGGCCGAAGCGCGCGGCGTGGGACGCACGGTTGCGTACACGAGCGAAGTCTGGCCGGATCATCCGGAGAAGGTCCTTGCGTGCCGGCGCGATTTCGTCGCGCTGTATCCGAATAGCGCGCGGGCGCTGGTGCGTACGCTGCTCGACGCATGCGCGTGGCTCGACGCGCGCGAGCATCGCGTGGAGATTTCGCGGGCGCTGGCTTCGGCGGAGTTGCTTGGCGTCCCGGCGGCGCTCATCGAAAGCCGGCTGGCTGCTGCCGATGGCGGCGACGCGCGCGCGCTTCCCGTGCGCTTCTTCGACAATGGCGCGGTGAACTTTCCGCGCGTGTCGGATGGCTCGTGGTTCATCACGCAGTATCGGCGCTGGGGGATGCTTTCCGGTGAACACGACGATGCCGCCATTGCGTCGGCAGTGAACCAGACGGCGTTGTATCGCGAGGCGGCGCTGGCGGCAGGCGTAAGTGTGCCGGACGAGTATCGAAAAGCGACCTTGTGCGATGGACGCGTTTGGGATGGCGGCGATACGGCCGGTTATCTCGCGGGCTTCGATGTGAAGGCTTGAGCGCGGGCTGTTGTCTCGTCTCGCGAAACTGCATCGGCCGGCGCGAGGGCCAGGCGCAAACGTCGCAAGCGACCAGGACACGCCGTACGCCAGCTTGCATGCACGTCGGTTCGACCCGGTCGTGAGCACGCCAGCCAACGCAATGTTCAGTGGCGACTCGGCCTCCGCGCCACGATCAAGCCGTCTCGATCCCGCCAAGCCTTGACTTAAGCGCCTAAATCAAGAGAATGGGCGCCGCCGCGCGACCCTCGCGGGCGGGTTTTAGCGCCCCGGCGCCAACATCATGGACAATATCGGGATACGGATCGAAACGCGCTGACGTTCTCGTCGCGCGCTTCGGCTCACGCAACCGCGCTCAAACGGCCTGCCGTGCGCCGCTCGCGGCATCGGCTGCCGTTTTCCGCACACCAGAACCGCGCCGCCACCGGCCACCAGCGCCGCCGAGGATAGGTCGTCCTCGCAAGCAGCCACAAGGAGCATCAAACACATGACCGACATGAATCCGTCCTTCTTCGGCAGGATAGGCATTGCCTTCGGAGCGTTCTTCGGCGTGCTCGGCAACGGCGCGTTCGCCGGCCGCGTGCAGCGCCTGCGCGAAGCCCCGCATGCGCCGGAAGCGCCCGTGCCCGCCGCTGCGCCGGTGGCAACCGCGCCGGTCGCGCCCAAGCCCGCGCCGTCGCCGCTGAAGGAATCGAGCCCCGTCGCCGCCTTGCAATTGCTCGGCCTTTTGCAGCGCGACGCCCGCTTCATCGATTTCGTCGAGGAAGACATCGCCAACTACAGCGACGCCGATATCGGCGCGGCCGCGCGTCTCGTGCACGACGGCTGCCGCTCGGTGCTGCGCGAACATTTCACGGTCCAGCCTGTGCGCAACGAAGCCGAAGGCAGCCGCATCACGCTGCCCGAAGGTTTCGACGCCAGCGCCGTGCGGGTGACCGGCAACGTCGTCGGCAAGCCGCCTTTCTCGGGCAATCTCAGCCATCGCGGCTGGAAGGTCGCTGAAACACGTCTGCCGAAGCTCGCGGACCAACACGACGCGAGCATCGTCGCACCGGCCGAGGTGGAGCTATGAGCGATCATCACGAAGAGAACGCGCCGCGCTATTCCATCGGCGTCGATCTCGGCACCACGCACTGCGCGCTGTCCTACGTCGACTTGTCCGCAAGCGACGGCGAGAAGACCGCGCAAGGCGTGCTGTCCATCGCGCAACTGACGGCGCCTGGCGCGGCCGAGGAGCGCGAGTTGCTGCCTTCGTTTCTATATCTGCCGCATCCGAGCGAACTCGCGCCCGGCGATCTGACCTTGCCGTGGACGCAGGAGCGCCCGTTCATCGTCGGTGAGCTGGCGCGCAGCCGGGGCGCCGGCACGCCCATCCGCCTCGTCTCCAGCTCGAAAAGCTGGCTCTGCCATCCGGGCGTGGATCGTCGCGCGGCCATCCTTCCCGCCGATGCTCCCGAGGAAGTCGAACGCGTCTCGCCGCTCGAAAGCTCGGTGCGCTATCTCACGCACTTGCGCGAGGCATGGAATCACGCGCATCCGGACGCGCCTTTCGATCAGCAGGACGTCACCGTGACGATTCCCGCCTCCTTCGACCCCGCCGCCCGCGAACTCACCGCCGAAGCCGCGGCGGCGGCCGGCTATGCGCGCATGACACTGCTCGAAGAACCGCAAGCCGCGCTCTACAGCTGGATTCAGAAGTCGACGGGCGGCTGGCGCAAGCAAGTGAAAGTGGGCGATGTGATTCTCGTCGTCGATGTCGGCGGCGGCACCACCGATCTCTCGCTGATCGCCGTGGTTGAGCGTGAAGGCAATCTCGAACTGCATCGCGTCGCGGTCGGCGAACACATCCTGCTGGGCGGCGACAACATGGACCTGGCGCTCGCGCATATCGTCGCGCGCAAGCTCGCGGCCGCCGGCACGCAACCCGATCCGTGGCAACTGCGCGCGCTCACTTATGCGTGCCGTTCGGCCAAGGAAACGCTGCTCACCCATCCGGACACGGAAACCGTGCCGCTCGTCGTGCCGAGCCGTGGCTCGAAGCTGATCGGCGGCTCGCTGCGCACCGAGCTCACGCGCGCCGAACTCACGCAGATCTTGCTCGAAGGCTTCTTCCCGCAAGTCGATGGCAGCGCGCGCCCGGTCAGCCGCGCACGCGCCGGTCTCACGCAACTCGGTCTGCCCTATGCGCAGGATGCCGCCGTGACGCGTCACCTCGCCGCGTTCCTCGGCCGTCAGGTGCACGCGCTCGCGGAAATCGAAGGCTTGCAGCACGAAGCCCCGCAAGGCGCGACGCTGCTGCATCCGACCGCGGTGCTCTTCAACGGCGGCGTGTTCAAGTCGCCGCTCCTGGTCGAGCGCGTCATGTCCACGCTCAATTCATGGCTCGCCGCCGAGAACGCGCCCGCCGCGCGTCTGCTCGAAGGCGCGGACCTCGATCTGGCGGTGGCGCGCGGCGCGGCCTATTACGGCTATGTTCGGCGCGGCAAGGGCGTGCGCATTCGTGGCGGCACGGCACGCGCATACTACGTCGCGGTCGAGTCGGCAATGCCTGCCGTGCCCGGACTCGAACCGCCCGTGCAGGCACTGTGCGTGGCGCCTTTCGGCATGGAGGAAGGCACGGAGGCCGCGCTGCCCGCGCAGGAGTTCGGGCTCGTGGTCGGAGAGCCGGTGCATTTCCGCTTCTTCGGCTCGTCGGTGCGCCGTCAGGACGAGGTGGGCACGCTGCTCGAATACTGGCAGCCGGACGAACTGCAGGAACTCGAGGAGATCGAGGCATCGCTGCCATCGGAAGGGCGCACGCCCGGCGAAGTCGTGCCGGTCAAGCTGCACGCGCGCATCACCGAGGCCGGCACGCTCGAACTCGAAGCCGTGCCGCGCGGATCGTCCGAGCGCTGGAAGGTCGAGTTCGACATGCGCGGCGGCGTGAGCGCCGACTCGGGCATGGGCCTGTAAGTGCCGGCGCGTAAGAAGGCGGCGGGCGCGCGCTATCGCGTCGGTATCGATCTGGGCACGAGCAATACCGTCGTCGCCTATGCCGAAGCGGGCTCGGACGAAATTCGCGTCTTCGAGATGGAACAGCTCGTGAGTCCGGGCGAAGTGGCGGCGCGCCCGCTCCTGCCATCGTTGCGGTATCACGCGGCAGCGGGAGAACTGAACGCGAGCGACTTGCAGTTGCCGTGGCCCCGTGACGCAAACGCCGGGGCACAGCCCGAAGTGGTCGGCCAGCTCGCGCGCGTGCTGGGCGCGCAGGTTCCGGGGCGGCTCGTTTCGAGCGCGAAAAGCTGGCTCTCGCATGCTTCGGTGGATCGTGTCGCGCCAATTCTGCCGTGGGGCGCGGGCGACGACATCGAAAAGATCTCGCCCGTCGCCGCGAGCGCGAGTTATCTCGCGCATGTGCGCGCGGCGTGGAACCATCGCTTTCCGGGCTCGCCACTCGAAGCGCAGGACCTCGTGCTCACCGTGCCCGCATCGTTCGATGAAGGCGCGCGCGCCCTCACGCTCGAAGCGGCGCGCATGGCCGGGCTTACGGCGCTGCGCCTGCTGGAAGAACCGCAGGCGGCGTTCTACGACTGGCTGTTTCACCATCGCGAAAAGCTCGCCGATGAACTCGCGGCCACGCGGCTCGTGCTCATCTGCGATGTCGGCGGCGGCACGACCGACCTCACGCTGATCCAGGTCGAGATGGACGGCCCGGAGCCGCGCCTGACGCGCATCGGCGTGGGCAACCACCTGATGCTCGGCGGCGACAACATGGACCTGGCGCTTGCGCATCTGGTGGAGCGGCGCCTTGCCGGCAACGATCAGGAGCGCCTCTCCGCCGCGCGTCTTTCGCAACTCGTCGAACGTTGCCGCGCGGCCAAGGAGCAATTGCTCGGCGTCAACGCGCCGGACAAGGCCACGATCACGCTGCTCGGCGCGGGCTCGAAGCTGATCGGCGGCGCGCGTTCCACGGAAGTGACGCGCGAGGAGATCGCGCGGATCATCGTCGATGGCTTCTTTCCGATGGTCGCGCCCGACGAGCGTCCGCGTCGCGCGCGCGGGGGTATCGTCGAATTCGGGCTGCCTTATGCAAGCGATGCCGGCGTCACGCGGCACGTCGCGGCGTTTCTCGCGCAACACGCCACGCAGGCGCGCGAGGCGTTGAGCGAAGCGGCATCTGACCAAGCCAGCTTGCCCGTTCCCGACACGCTGCTCCTGAACGGCGGCGTGTTTCGCGCCGAACCGCTTGCGAGCCGTATCGCCGAGGCGCTCGGTTCATGGCGCGGCGCGCCGGTCCACGTGCTCGCCAATCACGATCCGGACGTTGCCGTGGCGCGCGGCGCGGTCGCCTATGCGCTCGCGCGCGCGGGCCGCGCACCGAAGATCGGCGGCGGCTCTGCACGCAGCTATTTCCTGCTGCTCGACGAAGACAAGAGCGACGCTGGCGAGCGCGGCGTCTGCGTGCTGCCGCGCGGCACTGAGGAAGGTCAGGCCATCCATCTGGCGGACCGCACCTTCGCGTTGCGGCTCGGCGCGCCGGTGCGCTTTCACCTGGTGTCTTCGGTGGCGGATGCGACGTTCAAGGCAGGCGAGATCGCCGATGTCAGCGCCTCGGCCGGCGACTTCGTGCGCTTGCCGCCCATCGCCACGGTCGTCGATCCGCGCGGCCAGGAGGCGAATCACGCGCACAAGCCCAACGAGACGCCCGTGCAATTGACGACTTCGCTCACTGAAGTCGGCACGCTGGAGATGCACTGCATCGCCACCGACGATCCCGCCAAACGCTGGCTGCTCGAATTTCAATTGCGCCGGGAGAATGCGTCGAACGACGCGGCGGCAAGCGAAACGCATCCTGCGTTGCCGAAAGCCATCGATCTGATCGACCGCACTTTCGGCGCGCGTTCACAGGACGTCGGCCCGAAGGAGATCAAGCGCCTGCGCGCGCTGCTCGAACAGGCGCTCGGCCCGCGCGATAGCTGGGATCTCGCGCTCTTGCGCGAGCTTTACGGCGCGCTGTGGGACCGCGCGAAACGCCGCCGCCGTTCCGCCGATCACGAACGGCTGTGGCTCAACCTGACGGGCTATTGCTTGCGGCCGGGCTTCGGTCATCCGCTGGATGGCTGGCGCGTCGAGCAATTGTGGACGCTCTTCGACCAGGGCATCCAGTACGGCAACGAAAGCCAGATCTGGTCCGAATGGTGGACGCTATGGCGGCGCGCGGCGGGCGGTCTGCCCGAAGCCGCGCAACTGCGCCTGCTCGACGACATGGCCTTCGTGCTTCAGCCGCCCGGCACGAGCCGCTACCGGCGCGCGGCGGGCGCTGCGCGCGCGGGCTATGAAGACATGGTGCGGCTCGCGGCATCGCTCGAACGCGTGCCGGTCGCGCGCAAGATCGAAACCGGCGAATGGCTGCTCACGCGGCTGAAGAAGCCTTCGGAGAACGTGCAGAGCTGGTGGGCGGTCGGGCGGATCGGCGCGCGGCAACCGTTCTACGGCAGCGCCCATGGCGTCGTGCCGCCCGAGACGGCGACCGCCTGGCTCGGCACGATCCTCGCGCTCGACTGGAAGAAGGTCGATCCGGCGGCGTTCGCGGCCGTGCAGATCGCGCGCATGACGGGCGACCGTTCGCGCGACCTTCCCGACGACATCCGCGCCGCCGTCGTGCAGCGCCTGGAGACGATGGGCGCGGCGGAAGCGTGGATCGCCATGGTCCGCGAAGTCGTCACGCTCGATCGCGCCGACGAAGGCCGCGTGTTCGGCGAGGCGTTGCCGGCAGGGCTCAAGCTCATCGGCTGAACTGGCGTCGATGCGGCGCGTCGAGACCGCGAATTGCTTCGCTCTCAGAAGCTTTTTGCGAAAGACGGCGCGAAAGCCTTGCGCCGTCTTGATTCCCGGCTATGCGCGTCCTATGGTTATCAGTGTGTTCGTCCTGGACACACACTGAAGGAGGTCATCATGCCATCCCCACGCAAGGCTCAAGCGAGCAATCCCGCCGAAACCGAAATGTCGAGCCGCAAGAAAACGGCCGGTCCCAAGGCATCGCCGCCCAAGGCAGCGGGCGCCAAGGAAACGCAGGTCGCCAAACGCAGCACCAAGGCCAAACCGAAATCGTGAATGCGCGAGGCGCGGTATCGCGCACTCTCGCGCGGTACGGTTAGCCCTCGTCATCGCGCGGGGGGCATCGGTCGTGGCTGTCCTTCGATACGGCGAGCAGGCATGCCCGGCTCGCCGTTCGACTGATCCGGTTCCGAGATGCACCGGTTGCTTTGCGCGTCGACTCTCTCCTCCTTCCCCGCCGCTGCCGTCCAAAGCCATCTTTTTTCAGCGTCCGCCCGCCAAAAGCTCGCATTAATTTCCGTTTTTAACGGTTGATGCCTAAAAAAAGGCGTATTGGTAAGACCAAGTTGGCCTACAGTAGATATCCCCGAAACCGCGACTCGAACAAGCGATGGCCGTCCCTCAACGCGCCGAACGTGTGCGCACTCCCGAGATTTTCTCCGCCGCGCGAGAAGCGGGGCTCAGTCTCGTTCGCAATCTTTCCATTCCGGCCGCTTTCGCCGACCGCGCGCTGGAAGCGCAATTCCTCGAAGATCACGCGCAGCGCTTCTGCGCGTTCAGGCGCGCATCCGCGCTGCTCGCGCTCGTCATCTGGACCTGCTTCCTCTGGTGGGACTTCAGTTTCTCGCAAGGCAACAGCGCGCTGAACGGGCGCCTGTCCGACATTCTGGCAATCCGCTTTGCGGGCATCGTGTTGCTGATTCTCGAATGCTGTCTCGTCCTGCGGCCCTCGTTCCGCTCGCACGCGATGTCCGAGAAGGTCATCCTCACGGGCATCTACGGGCTCTTGTGTCTGATCCTCGCGCTCTTCGCGATCACGCCCTCGCCCTATAACTACACGCAGCATTTCACGGGGCTGTGCCTCGCGCTCTTCGTGCAGTTCAGCTTCTTCTATCTGCGCTCGCGGGTCGTGCTGACGGCGGGCATCGTCACCATGGCGTCGATCGTGGTGCTGCAGCTCACCGCGCATCTGCTCAATCCGGAGAATTTCTTTGCCGGACTGTTCTATATGTTCAACGTGATCGTGGTCGGCCACGGCGTCTGCGTGCACGCCGAACGCGTCTCGCGCGAACGCTTTTCCGCCGAGCGCGCGCTCGCCTCGCTCAACGACGAACTGCGCGCCGCGAACGGCTCGCTCGCGCGCAAGAACGACGAGTTGGAGATCTCCAGGAAGGACCAGGAGAACAAGACCACGGCATTGCTCGCGTTGCGCGAACAGCAGATGATCGCCGCGCAAACCGCGAGCCGCGAGAAGTCCAATTTCCTCGCCGCCGCGACCCACGATCTGCGCCAGCCAATGCACGCGCTCAACCTGTTCCTGCAAGCCGCCGCCGAGGCCATCCGCAACGGCGAGTTCGAGCAGGCGGAACGGCTCATCGACGAATGCGGGCGCTCGTCGATCATTCTGGCGCGGCTCTTGAATGCCGTGCTCGATCTCTCGCGGCTCGAATCGGGCCGCGTGGTGCCGCGCTATCACGTGTTCGACGTGCGGCGAACCATCGAGGAAGCCGTCGAACAATTGCGTCCGTTCGCCATGAGCCGTGGCGTCGACTTGCGGCTGCGGCTGCCGAAGTCGGAAGTCGTCTGCGTGAGAAGCGACGCGCACTGGCTCGGACGCGCCATCGCCAATCTGATCTCGAACGGCATCAAGTACGCCGATCAAAGCAAGACCGCCAGCAAGACCGCCAAGCCCACCGTGATCGTCGGCGTGGTGCGCTCGCCGACGCGGGCGCGCATCGACGTGCTGGATAACGGCATCGGCATTCCAGCCGATTATTTCGATGCCATCTTCCAGCCCTTCTTCCAGGTCGACAACCCGGAGCAAGATCGCGACAAGGGGCTGGGACTCGGCCTGTCTATCGTCAATGCGGTCATTTCGATGCTGGACGAACACCGCATCGAGCTCAAGTCCACCGAAGGGCGCGGTTCGCGTTTCTCACTGGAAATGCCGCAGTGCGGACCGACGCTCGACAAGCCGTCCACGCGCGCGCCTGCATTGTCCGAGGCGAACGAAGCGGCGGCGCTGAGCGGGCGCTACGTGCTGCTCGTGGAAGACGACGGCCTCGTGCGCGCATCCACCGAGGCGCTGCTTTCGCAATGGGGCGTGCTTTACGACTCCGCCGCGACCTTCGACGAGTTCGAAACCATTCTCGCGGACATCGAGCGCTTCCCGGATCTCATCATCACCGACTACCGCCTGCGCGACTCCAAGACCGCGCGCGAAGTGGCCATGCTGGGCACCGCAAGGCTCGGCCGTCCGTGTCCGTGTCTGGTCGTGACGGGCGAACCGTCGGCCACCATCGTACCGCTCGCGTGCGAGCAGGATGTGCTGAGCAAGCCCGTGAGCCCGGCGGAATTGCGCCGCGGCATGGTCGCGTTGATGCCGAACGCAGCAGCCGGCCAGAGCGCTTGCGAGGCAGCCATCGCATGAGTGTGCACAAGGTCATCTACGACACCGACCCCGGTATCGACGACGCTATCGCGCTCGTGTTTCAGACGTTGCATCCGCGGATCGAACTCGTCGGCATCACGAGCGTGTTCGGCAATGCGGATATCCATACGACGACCGCCAACGCGCTCTATCTTGCATCGCGTTTCGCGCCGAACGTGCCGGTCGTGCGCGGCGCGGCGGCGCCTTTGCAACGCGCCGCGCCCGAACCTATTCCGCATATCCACGGCGACGATGCGCTCGGCAACGTCGAGCGCACGGAAGCCGTCACGGTGAAGGAGGACGGGCGCGCGGCACATCGGTTCATCATCGAGAAGGTGCGCGCGGAGCCGGGCGAAATCACGCTGCTCGCGGTCGGGCCGCTCACGAATCTCGCGCTCGCGTTAAGAGACGATCCGGAGATTGCATCGCTCGTGCGCGAGGTCGTCGTCATGGGCGGCGCGTTCGGTTACAACGGCGCGCTCGGCAACGTGACGCCCGCCGCCGAGGCGAACATCCATGGCGACCCGGAAGCGGCCGATATCGTCTTCGGCGCGCCGTGGAAGGTGTCGATCGTCGGGCTCGATGTAACGCATGAAACCGTGATGACGAACGCGTTTCTCGCCGATGTGCGGGACAGCGCAGGCAATGCCGGCCGATTCGTATGGAACGTCTCGCGCTTTTACGAGCGCTTTCACGCGAACGACGGCGAGACGCGCGGCATCTACGCACACGATTATTCGGCGGCCGCTTTCGTCGTCGCGCGCGAACTGTTCACGACGAGAAGCGGGCCGGTGCGCGTGCTGACCGAAGGTATCGCGGCGGGTTTGACTGTGCAAAAGCCCACGTCGATGCGTGCCAGTGCGCCGGATTGGGACACGCGGCCATCGTGCGACGCGTGTATCGGCGTCAATGCGGACGCGGTGCTCGAACTCTTTGCTCGGACATTGCGCGGCTGACGTGCTTGTCTAGTGCACCGCTTCTTTCATGCAACCGGCGCGCGCCGCGGCAATGCCGACACGCTGCGGCTTCCACCTTGCCGAAGCGGATCGGCGGGCATACCAACGCGGCGCTTCAACCCTCGCGCAAGCGCGCACCCAGCCACTCGCGCAGTGCTTCCACTTCCTCCATGCAGACCGAATGCGGCATCGGATACGTATTCCATTCCACCGTGCAGCCCTGCTCGCGCGCGAAGTCCACGGCTTCCTCGCCTAGCCGCACGTTGAGTACGTCGTCGAAGCTGCCGTGCGCGGCGAAGATCGGCGTGTCGCGGTTCGCCTCGCTGAACGAGGCATCGATCAAGCCTTTCGACGGGATATAACCCGACAGCACGATCAGCCCCGCGAGCTTTTCCGGATGCGTGAGCCCTGCCTGATAGGTCATTGCGCCGCCCTGCGAAAAGCCGGCAAGAAAGATGCGCTCGGAGGCGATGCCGCGCGCGTTCTGCTGCGCAACGAGTTCGCGCACGAAGGCCACAGACGTCTCGATGCCCGCCTCGTCCACGCGCCGGTTGATACCTTCGAACGACAGGATGTCGTACCACGCGCGCATCACGTAGCCGTTGTTCGCGGTTACGGGAATCTCCGGCGCGTTCGGAAACACGAAGCGCATGGCGGGGGCATCGGCCAGACGCAGTTCGGGCACGAGCGGCACGAAGTCGTTGGCATCCGCGCCGAGTCCGTGCATGAGGATCACCGCGAACTCGGGGTCCGGCGCGGTTTCGACTTCCACTACCGATGGATCGTACGGTTGTGCGGACATGCAATCACTCCCTTGAGGTCGATCACGTTCAATCACGCGTCAGATGATGGGCACGAGCAATAACACGATACCCACGATGGAAATGAGCCACACCAGCGAGCGCACGAACGGCACACCGCCCGCATAAAGCGGCACGTAGCACAGGCGCGCGACGAAATACATGAGCGCGCCATAGTGCGTAAGCGCATTTTCGCGCCCGGCGACATGCACGATCAGCACCGCGACAGCGAAGACCGGCAAGGTCTCGAAAAGGTTCGATTGCGCTCGCATCAGACGCCCGGTGAGCTTGCGCGGCGGCGGCGCCGGGCCGTCGCGCGGACCGGCGTTGTATCTGAGGCCCGTCTCCTTGTTGCGCAAGAACGCGGGCAGCAGCACTTGCACGAGAGCGAGGATGAGCGTCCAGGCCAGCATCGTCAGTTCGAAACTCATGGCGTCTCCAATCGGTTTGTTGGCGATGCAAGCGACGGTCCATCATGCCATCGGGCCGTGCGAACGTGTACGCTTGTTGGCATTCCTTCGACTTACGCTCGTTCTCACGCTCACGCTCGCGGTGAATCTTCCATGCACACGCTTACCCTGCGTCTTTCTCCCGGCGATGACCTGCGCCTCGCGCTCGATCTCGCAGTTCGCTCGCAAAAAAGCGCGCAAGAAGCGGGCGCAGCGTTCGTCCTGCAAGGCATTGGCAGCTTGAGCGTGGCTGCCTTGCGCTATGCCGGGCGCGACGAGGCAACCGTTCTGCGCGGCGACCTCGAAATTTTGACGCTGGCGGGATCGCTATCGGCGGATGGGCCGCATCTGCACATGAGCATCTCCGATGCCGATGGCCGCGTCTTCGGCGGCCACGTCACGGCGGGATGCATCGTGCGCACGACGGCGGAAGTGCTGATCGCAAAGTTGCCGGACGAACGCTACACGCGTGAGCACGATCCCGCGACAGGTTTCGCGGAACTCGTCATCCGGCGTACATAGCTTCCTGAGTTGCAGCAGCACGAAGCGCTCCAAGAGCGTCGATCAGGCGGATGCGACTGTTGCCGGTTCGGCGGCGGCGCTATCCAGCGCGAGATCGTGACGCGCGATCAGCTCGAAGCGCTCGCTCGTTTCCACATAGTCCCAGCGCTCGACGGTCGTGCTGCGCGTACCCGAAGACCCGTCGTAGCGAATCACGTTCACCGAATTGTCGATGGTCCCGCGCGTGCGCCGGGACAGCGCCGTGCCCGCCTGCACCGCCCACAGCTTGCGCGGCAGGCCGGCGAAGGTATCGTGCAGCGGCAACACGTAGGGCAGATGAATATGGCCGCCGAGAATGAGATCGGCGCCCGCGCGCGCCCAGCGCTGCACGGCGCGCTCGTGTCCATGCAGAAGGTTGGCCTCGTCTTTCGCGCGCGTGACCGCGACCGGCTGATGCGTGACCACCACGCGCAATTGCGTCGCGCTTGCCGCTTCGAGCCGCGCGGAAACGCGTTTGACCTGTTGCATCGAAATTTCGCCGTCCTTGTGTCGGAACGGACGCGTGGTGTTCACGCCGAGCACGAGCAGCGTGTCCGATTCGAACGACGGCTCGAGCTCCGCGCCGAACACGCGCTGATGATTCGCATACGGACGAAAAAGCCGCGCGAGCGGATTGAAGAGCGGAATGTCGTGATTGCCGGGAATGACGAGCCGGGGCCGCGTGCCGAGGGCATCGAAGAAGGCGCCCGCCAGCGCGAACTGATAACGCCGCGCGCGCTGCGTGATGTCGCCCGAGACGACGACTAAATCGGGCGAGATGGCATCGGAAAGCCGCAAGAGCGCCGCCACCACCGTCGGGCGTTCGGTGCCGAAATGCGGATCGGATATTTGCAGCAAAACGTTCATGAGCGATTGGCTTCGGCCACGGCCGGCTCGGGTTTGAGCAGCAGCAATGGCTTGTCGGAAACGCGGAATTCCAGCGGCATCTGCAGCCACGCCACTTCGCCATCGGTTGCGATCTTCACGCGACGGCGTCGTCCGGACGGATGCGTCACCGTAATGCGCTCGAATGTGAAACTCGTCACGTGATCGGAGTCGGATAGCCGCCCTGCCGCGCCGCGCAAGGACAGGAACAGATGCGCGAGCCGCCCGACCGGACGCGGCGCAATGGCGACGAGCAAGCCATGTTCCAGTGCGCTGGCTTCGGCCATGCCGATCTGTTCGAGTTGCAGCCGGTTGTTGCCGACGAAGAGCGTCGATGAACGGATGTCGCGCACTTGCCCTTCATGCTCGATATGCAGCCGCAAATGCCGATGCCGCCGCAATAGCGTGTTGAGCGCGGACCACAGCGCGACCAGACGGCTGCGGCCAAATTGCTGCTTGTAGGTTTCGCGATCTTCCAGCAGCTTGGGATAAAGCCCGAGACTCGCATTGACGATGAACATCTGGCCGTTCACGTAGCCCACCTGCGCGGGAAATACGCGCGCTTCGAGCAACAGGCGGGTGGAAAGCTCGAGATCGGCGGGAATACCGTGATCGCGACTGAAGTAATTGAACGTGCCGCGCGGCAGCACCGCGAATGGCACGCCGCGCGTAAGCGCCGCTTCCGCCACGGCGCATAGCGTGCCGTCGCCACCGGCACCGACCAGCACGCCGCCTTGATCGAACGCCAGTTGTGCCGCCTCGCGCGCGGCGGCGGGCAGACGGCCGGGGTCATCGACGACGCACATTTCGAAGCGCCGACCCGCCGCGCCAAGTTCGCGGTCCAGCACGGCGCGGGTTTCGTCGGCCTGCTTGCGGCCCGATCCCGCGTTCATCACGATAAAAAACGGCGCGTGCGGCGCAAGTGTCTGCCCTTGTTCCGCGCCTCGAGCAGGTTCGGCGGGTATGACGGGTGTGGCGGTCGGGGTCATCGGCAGCGCTCCTGGCATCGTGCGATTCGTCCCGCCTGGCCGCCGACGTGCCGTGGAAGCGCGCTTAAGACGCCACGTCCCGCCGACACGCACGCAACGAAGCCCGGCGAGTATCTGCCGAATCATAACAAAATGCTTACAGCTGCATGACGAGACGCACGCGTAAGGCGTGCGCCATCGCTCAAGGCAGATCAGGTATGTTCGCCGCCGCGAATGTAGTACTCGAGCTGCTGAATGGTGAACTGCTGCTCGGAGATGATGTTCTTCACCAAGTCCCCGATGGAAATCATGCCGGTCAGCTTACCGTCGTCGATCACCGGCAAATGGCGCATGCGCTTTTCCGTCATGAGCGCCATGCAGTCGTCCGTGGTCTGGTCGGGGCGGACGTAACGCACGTGCGAGGTCATGATGTCGCGCACCGGCGTCTGCTTGGACGAACGGTCCATCAGCACGACCTTGCGCGCATAGTCGCGCTCGGTCACGATCCCGACGATCTCCTCGTTCTCCGTGACGATCACCGCGCCGATATGGCGGTCGGCCATCAATCTGATTGCATCGTAGACCGATGCAGTTGCCGCGATCGTGATGACCGTCTGATCGGGTTTGGAACTGAGTACCTGTGCGACTGTTGCCATCGAGCGCCTCCGTCTGGCTTCGCGCGGCTCACCGGCCGATGAACACGCGCTTTTGTTGTGCGGAACCGATGTTGCGCGTAACGGGCGAGGCAGTTCGTCGTGCGACATGTAGCGCGGGCTTAAAAGTGACCGGCTGCATCGGCGAAAGTCCGACCGTGGAAAAAGTATAGATCAACCCCGGCTCGCGGATATGCGCCCGTCCGCTCGCATATTTGTGCGAGCCCGCTGGACTTGCGTTTGCGCGCGCAAGGCGCGTCGCCTTCAGTTTTGTCGATTCTTGCCGCTAATCAGACACGCGCGCCGCGATGCGCGCATCAAGCGGCGCAATGAGGCGCCGCTCATGGAGATGACAAAGGTGAGCAGTTCACAACAGGATATCGAGCAGCGCGTGCGGCTCGCGGGCAGCAACATGTTCGAGCTGCTTCTGTTCAGGCTCGGCGAGGCGCCGGGTTCGGAACAGCGCGAGCTCTACGGCATCAACGTGTTCAAGGTGCGCGAGATTCTCGCGATGCCGACGATCACCGCCGTCGCGGGATCGAGCGCGGAAATTCTCGGCGTCGCCGACATTCGCGGGCAGATCATTCCCGTGATCGATCTGGCGCGCATCACCGGATGCCGGCCGAAAAACGGTCCGAAGATCCTGCTCGTCACCGAGTTCGCGCGTACCACGCAGGGCTTCGCGGTCGAGGAAGTCGATGACATCGTGCGGCTGGAGTGGAATCAGGTGCTGTCGGCGGAATCGCATTCGGGCGGCAGCACGGTAACGAGCTTCGCGCGGCTGGACGGCAACGTCGACGGATCGCGTCTTGCGCAAGTGCTGGATGTCGAGCGCATCGTGCGGGAAGTGCTGCCGGGGCAGGAATCGGATATCACCGAGGAAAGCACCGGCCGCCTGCGGCTCAAGCCCGGCGCGCGCGTGCTCGCCGCGGACGACTCGGGCGTGGCGCGCTCGCTCATCGGACAGAGCCTCACCGCGATGGGCGTGCCCTTCGTCATGACCAAGACCGGTCAGGAAGCGTGGGACGTGCTGGAATCGGCGCTCAGAAAGGCGCAGAAGGACGGCACGGAAGTGTCGGATCAGATCGCGCTCGTGCTGACGGACCTGGAAATGCCGGAAATGGACGGCTTCACGCTCACGCGACGGATCAAGGCGGAATCCGGTTTGCAGCATATTCCGGTGGTGATCCACTCGTCGCTTTCGGGTTCCGCGAACGAGCAGCACGTTCGCAAAGTCGGAGCGAATGCGTATGTGTCGAAGTTCGAGGCTTCCGAACTCGCAACCGTCATGCGCGGCGCATTGGCCAACGCGGCCTGAAAACCGAGCGATCAAACGAAATCGGCGCCCGAGATAACAGACCTTGTGAGTCTGTTTCTCCGGGCGCCGTTTTCTTTGCTTATTGCGTACTGGTCAGTCCGTTTAGCCGAATGATAATCCGGCCGGACTGCTTCGATCAGTGACCGAAGAAAACCGAGTTTGCGTTGTTGTCGCCGTTGGCTTGCGCACGATTGCCCGATTGAGCCAGCGAGTCACGCGAACCGCCGAAAGCGCGGTTGTCGCCATGAGCCGCTTCTTCAGCAGCAATGGTTTGTGCGCTCGGGCCTTGTTGCGAGCTCGGCGCGCCGACTGCCGGACGGTAGAACGGAGCCGGGCCGTAGCCGCTTGCAAATGCGGGTGCTGCGAGCGTGGCGGAAGCGGCGATCAAGAGAGTAGCGATAAGATTGCGTTTCATGGTGAGCTCCAAAGACGGTTGACGTTCAATCAGAAAGCGCCGCAGCGGTCTTGCGAGAAACTGTCTGCTACGTCGATGAAATGCAGTGTATACCCCTACTATCGTTTTTTTATCTCGATATCTTTCAATACACTTTTCACGCTGAACCAACAATCGCTGGCAGCACGATTGTGCTTAAGTTCTGAGCAGCCTTTTCGGATAAGGGTTTGCGGACGATGCAGTCCAGCAGCGGCGCGAGCTTTGTTTAGCGGGGGCAAAACGATTATTTATCGCACGAGCGTGCAATAGACGGGTAACTCGGGCTGATTTCCGGCGTTATCTCTCAATGCACCTGCACGAGCTTTTCGATGAGCCGTACGAGCGCGGCCGGCGAACTGCCCTTCTGGCAATAACCGTCGAAACCGGCGTGAAGCCCTTGCGTCCTGACGAGTTCTTCACCGAGCGCGGTAAACGCAATGATCCCGGCGTCGCGCGTCTGAGCCACGCGGCGCAAGACACGGGCGGTGGCAAAACCGTCGTGCTCGGGCATGGTGATATCGAGAATGACGATGTGCGGGCTCCAACGATCCACCGCATGCAGCGCCTCGAGGCCGCCGAGCGCGACGCGCGTCTCGAAGCCATCGGCGAGAAAGGCGGCAGAGAGTGCCTCGGCGCTCGTGGCGTTGTCATCCACGATGAGAATGCGCCATTGCTTACGGTCGACGTCGACGCTGCGGTTGGTCCACAGCGAACACGGTTGAGAAGACGAGGTCAGCGAAGTCAGAGGCATGGCAATCCGGCAAATTCATTTTGCCGAACAGCCAGCAGGTTTCGGACCAGAGACGCGCGCCGCCGCTTCTCGGCGTGCGCGGTCAGTCTTTTTTGCTTTTGCGACGCTTGCCCGCGACCACTTCTTCGCGGTCACGCAGGCGCGCGTTTGCTTCCACGAGCGATGCGGCGTCGTGCTGACGCAAGGCCAGATCGAGTTCGCCGAGCGCCGCGAAAACCGCGTCCCGCTCCGCTTCTTCGTTTTCCGCCACGCGCCGGGCTTCCTTGTCGATCCGCTTGAAAAGCTTGCCGCCAAAGCGCGTATCCACCGCGCCTTCGCGCACGAGAACAGCGATCACCGAAGCCAGCCGGACCACGCCTGCTGCCGTGGTTTGCGTATCGCCATCCAGTTCATCACGGTCGTCCACTCTTGCCTCTCCCCAGTTTGGGCAAATGATTCGCGTCGATATCGTCCGATGCGAGGGCGCGCCGCGCCCTTCTTGCGTTGCGCCATGATACGCCCGCTTTGTGACAGCCATATTTGCACGGGTATGAAGAACCTGGCTCGCGCGCCCCATTCGACAGACGCGCGAGCAATGGCACACTAACGCCTGCCGCCCTGTCACGCCAGTCGATATCGATGACGCCGTTTAGCCACTGCCACCGACCGCCCGCATGAATCCCGCTACCCTGCATAGACCGTCCTACGGCTCCGACTTCTCCGGCCTCGTCTGCGGCTTCCGGTTTCATCTCGACCAGCCGGGCGTTGCCATCGACGCCGACACCGCGAGCGCTTGGCTCGCCCGCGACGATACGTCGAAGGAATTCATCTGGCTGCACTTCGATCTGGCCAATAGCGCGTGCGAACGCTGGATGCGCACGCGGCTCGGCCTTCCCGACACATTCTTCGAGACGCTCAGCGAAGGTTCGCACTCGACGCGCATCGAGCATAAGGAAGGCGCGTTGTTCGCCGTCATCAACGATGTGATCTTCAACTTCGAACTGACGCCGTCCGAGATCGCCACCTTGTGGGCGTATACGCATCACAAGATTCTCGTCACCGCGCGCATGAAGCCGCTGCGTTCCGTTGACTCCCTGCGCGAATCGGTGCGACGTGGCGAGCTGTTTCGTTCGCCCGCGGAATTACTCGCGCATCTGCTGCGCGATCAGGCGGAATTGCTCGTGCAGATCGTGCGGCGCACGAGCGTGGAAGTGGACGGCATAGAAGACCGCTTTCTGTCGCTGCATTCGCCCACGAGCCGTTCGGATCTCGGCGCGTTGCGACGCGTGCTCGTCAGGCTGCAACGCCTGCTCGCGCCGGAACCGGGCTCGGTATTCCGGCTGCTTGCGCGTCCGCCGCGCTGGCTGCACGCGCAGGACATTCAGGAATTGCGCGACGCCACCGAGGAATTTTCGCTCGTGCTCAACGATCTCGCGGGACTCGTCGAGCGCATCAAGCTCTTGCAGGAAGAGATCGCGACGCGCATGGACGAGCAGAGCAATCGCACGCTGTTCACGCTGACGCTCGTGACCGTGCTCGCGTTGCCGATCAATATCGTCGCGGGTTTCTTCGGCATGAATGTGGGCGGCATTCCGCTCGCGGAAAATCATCACGGCTTCTGGCTGCTCGTGTTGATCGTCGCGAGCTTTACCGTGCTCGCGGGATGGTGGGCGTTTCGCCGCCGTCGCAACATGTGAGCGTACGCGCGTGTTAAAAGCCGAGATCGCTCAGGCCGGGATGGTCGCCCGGCCTGCGTCCGAGCGGCCAATGATATTTGCGATCCGCTTCCCGAATCGGCAAGTCGTTGATCGACGCATGGCGGTGCGTCATGAGACCCGCCTCGTTGAATTCCCAGTTCTCGTTGCCATAACTGCGATGCCAGTGGCCCGAATCGTCGTGCCATTCATAAGCGAAACGCACGGCAATGCGATTCCCCGTATACGCCCACAGTTCCTTGATGAGTCGATAGTCCAGTTCGCGATCCCACTTGCGCTGCAGGAACGCTTCCACGGCGGCCCGGCCGTCGACGAATTCCGCGCGATTGCGCCAGCGGGTGTCCTGGCTATAAGCCAGTGCGACTTTCTTCGGGTCGCGCGTGTTCCAGCCATCTTCGGCGGCACGGACTTTCTGCACGGCGGTTTCGGCGGTGAACGGCGGGAACGGCGGTTTGCTTTCCATGGCGAACTCTCCTTTGCGCTCTGACATGTAGTCGATATAGGGAGACAGGTCTGTCTACCTGCGGCCTACTCTAGCGCAGGTAGACGAACCTGTCTACAATCGATTGCATGAATACGCATACCGAAGTCACGGAACTCACGCCCGACGCGCGCATCCTGCAAACGGCTCACGATCTCTTCTATCGCGACGGCATTCGCGCGACCGGCATCGACCGGGTGATTGCGGAATCGGGCGTCGCGAAGAAAACGTTCTACCGTTATTTTCCGAGCAAGGACGATCTGATCGTCGCGTTCCTCGCGTTCCGTCACGAGAACTGGATGACGTGGTTTCGCGACGCGCTCGCGCGTCACGGCGGCTCGCTCTCAGCGCTCGTGCCCGCGCTTGCCGAGTGGTTCGGCGGCGACACGTATCGCGGCTGCGCGTTCATCAATTCGGTGGTGGAAGTGGGCGGCACGTTGCCGCCGGCCGTGGATATCGCGCGGCGGCACAAGCAGGATATGACAGCGGCAATTCGCGCACTCATGCCGGCATCGCGCACAGCCAAGGCCGATGCACAAGCGCTGGCGCTCGCCGTGGATGGCGCCATAGTCGCCGCGCAATTCGCCGACTCCCCCGCCGATGCATTGAAGGCGCTCGCACGCGTGGTGCGAGCGGTGAAACGCGGAGCGAGCGCGGACTAGAACGACCCGCCGCTCGCTTTCGCCGATTCCGTGAGCGCCGTCTGCGCGCTGCAACACAACTTCGCGTTCATGGCCTCGATATCGTTCGTGCTCAAGGTCGCGACATCGGCCTTCAGTTTCAGGAATGCGACGATGGCATCGTAGCGAGAGCGCAGCAGATCGCGGCGCGCGGTGTAAAGCGCGTCGATGGATCGAAGCACATCCGTGCCCGAACGGCTGCCGACCTTGTAGCCGATCTGCGTGGCATCCAGCGTGTCTCGCGAGGATTGCACGAGATGCGTGAGCGAATCCACCCGAATCCGTTGACGTGTATAGCGAGCGAAGTTGTCGCGCGCGGACGCTTCTGCTTGCCTGGATGCCAGCAGATACGCCTGCTCCTCCTTGTCCGCGAGCGCGAGCGTCTGCTTCACGCGCGCCTGAACCTCGCCGCCCGAGAACAGCGGTATCTGCACCTGAAACATGGCCGTGGTGGTAGTCGTAGGCCGTGAGTAGCCGGATGCAGCGCCCGCTGGCTGATAAGTGCCCGTAATGCTTGCAACGGGGTAATGCGCGGCGCGCGCCTTCGCGGTATCGAACTTCGCGATCTCCCAGCCGAGTTGCTTCGACTGTACCGAATAGTTCGACGCCTTCGCCTGCTCGGTCCACGACTCTTCGCCGTCGGAAAGGGCGGGCAAGGTCATGCCTGGGGGCAACGCAAGCAACGCCGAGAACGGCTGGCCGGTGACTTGCTCGACCACGCGACGTTTCGTCGATACATCTTCCTGCGCATCCGCCTGCTGCAATTGGGCTTGTTCGCGCGCGGTGTCGGCTTCTCGCTGGTCGATGAGCGTGGCCTCACCCGCCGCCCGCTTGCGACGCACCTGATCGAGCTGCAAGTCGATGGCCGCGAGATAGTCCGCCGTGCGCTTCTGCTCGTCTTCCGCGGCGAGTTCATCGAAATAAGCCTGCACCGCGCGAAGGATCGACGCCTGTTGCGCCCCCGCGAAGTCCACCGCGCCTTGCGCCACCGTGAAATCCGCCTGACGATACGCGGTCCACTTGCTCCAGTCGAAGAGCGGTTGCGAGACGGTCACCATCCAGCCGTTCTGCCAATAGTCCTGACGCGGAAAGCCGTCCATGACGATGCGGTTATACGCGCGTCCCCAGCCGCCTCCGACTTGCGGCAGCAATGCGGCGCGCGCGATCGGCACCGCTTGCTTCGCGGCCTCGTAGCTTGCGCGCGCCTGCGCGAATTCGGCGTCGTGACCGAGCGTTTGTTGAACGACCGCCATGAGATCGTCGGCATGGGCGAACGACGCGTGTATCAACATACCGAGCAGCAAGCTGCGCTTCAACGATTTATGCATGAGCTTCTTCTTCCGGCGTCGCAACCACAGGCGCTTGGCCTTCGCGCACGAGTCCACCATCCTCGAAGCGATAGCGCGTATCGAAAGCCGAAGCCAGCGACATATCGTGCGTAATCACGACGACGGTGCGATCGAGATTGCGCAACAACCCGGCGATATGCTTCACCGATGCAGGATCGAGATTCGAGGTCGGTTCGTCGAGTAGCAATAGCTCTCGATTTTGATAGAGCGCGCGCGCCAGCAACAGACGCTGCCGCTGCCCCGCTGAAATATTCGCGATGGTGTCGCTGATGACAGTGCGCGTTCGCATTGGCAAACGCATGATGTCGGGTAACAAGCCGACGTCGTCGAGCAGCTTGTGGATGCGCTCCTCGTCCGCCTGGCCCGTGAAGAGCGTGATGTTGTCCGCGATCGATCCGTGCAGGATGATGTCGCCCTGACGCATATGCGCCTGATGCCGGCGGATTTCATCGACGGCGAGATTCGGCCAGGCGATGTCGTTGAGCGCGATATGCCCTTCCTGCAACGGCTCGGCCGCCGACAGTAACTTGAAGAGCGTGGACTTGCCGCTACCCGACGGCCCCGTGATGACGATCTTGTCACCCTTGCGCACTTCGAAGCTCGCGTTCTTCAGAACCGGTTGGTCCGAAATGCCATAGCTGAACGTCACATCGCGCACGTCGATACGCTCGAAATGACGCACTTCGGTGGCACGCTGCGCATCCGCGAGCGGCGTATAGCGTTCGTTCTCGTTCTCGGCGATGTCGTCCACCCGCGCGGTCGGCACGCTCAGCATGAAGTATTGGAACATCGCGTTGATGGCGCTCGCAAAGCGCTCCGACATCAGCGACTTGTAGATCAGAAACGAATAGAACACGCCGACCGACACCTTGCCGCCCAGCATGAGACGCGCCGCCAGATACGTGATGATGATGGTATCGGCATAATTGACGAGTTTGAGCATGCCGTCGCGCGTGCAGGTCAGCCGGCTGCTCTTGAGAAGCGCCGCTGCATAAGCCTTGTAGACGGTCATATAGATGGCCGTGCGGCGGGTCTCGCCTTGCGCGAGCTTGAGCAGCGAAGCCGCGCGGATGGTCTCGATCAGCGAGTCGTCGCAACGGGCCGAGGTTTCGAGTACGAGCGCGTGATTGTCGCGCATGGCCGCGAACATGCTGAGCGCAACCGCCACATACACGGCGAAAACGACGAGCGCGACCACGGCAAGCTGGCGGCTCTGAATGAACATGAGCACGAGCGCGAGTGCGCCGACTGCCAGGTCGATATGCAAGGAAATGGCGGAGCGCGTCGCGAACACGCTGATCTCGTCCTGCGCCTTCACGCGCGCGAAGACGTCGCCGACGTGACGCTTCTCGAACCATGACATGGGATTGCGCAGCAAATGGCCGATCAGCCCCTCGGTCATGTTGATCTGCGTGACGTTGTAGAGCAATTCGGTCAGATACTTCTGCACGAATTCGCTCAGCGCGCCAAGCACGAAGATGCTTGCGAACGTCATGATCAGCACGTTCAGCAAGTTGCGATTGTCCGCGGCGACCACGTAGTCGAGCACCAGATTGCCGAAGTAAGGCGCGGCGAGAATGGCGAACTGACTGCCGAGCGCGACGAACAGCACCTTGGCGATGAGCGCCGTGAGGTCCGGATTCAGTGCGCGCACGCGCTTCAACGCTGCGGGCACGCGCGATTTCGCGCGGATGCGCGGCATTTGCGGCGTGGGCGCGAACTCCAGCAGAAAGCCGGAGACGGCGGAGCGGAACGTGTCCATCGAGATACGCCGGCGGCCGCTTGCCGGATCGAGCACGCGCACGTAGCCGTGACTCGCCTTTTCGAACACCACGAAGTGCGAGCCGCCGAAATGCATGAGCGAGCCCCTCTTGACCTGCGAGAGATCGTTGGGATCGAACCGGTATGCCTGCACTGCAAGGCCGAAATCGGTGGCGACATCGTACAGGTCCATCAAGCTCAGCCCGTTCGCCGAAATGGGCTTGTAGCTCGACAACTCGCGTACTTCGGTCGCCCGGCCGAGATGCGACAGCACCATGGCCAGACACGCATAGCCGCATTCGGCCACTTCATTCTGATAAATAACCCGCACCATCAACCTCTCAGCATTCGGAACAAGGGCGCCAGCACCCATTCGGCAATCGTCCTTCGCTCGACGACGATGCTCGCCGTCGCCCGCATCCCCGGCAAAATCTTGAAATGCTGTCCCTCGAAGTCGAAGGTATTGCCGCGCAGCGTGGCCCATGCGAGGTAATCGCCTTCGCCTTCTTTCGAGCTATCCGTCTGTTCGGTCGGATCGGGCGCGCCTGGTGTGCCGGGTGGACTGGGCGGGCTCGCTGGCAGCACGGTGGTGCCGGAGATGGAGTCGATGCGCGCCTCGTACGTGCCGAACTTGGCGTACGGGAATGCATCGAACTTGAGCCGCACGATCTGGCCTTCGCGCACGAAACCGCGACGCCGAGAAGGAATGCTCAACGCGGCGCGCAAGGGCCCGCTCTCGTCTGTCGCGATGACCATCGCCACGTCGGCCGTCGTCAACATGCGGCCCGCGACGAGGCCCGAAAACGTGACCGTGCCGCCCTTCGGCGCGGACACGGTCGCGTCCTGACGTTCGCGTTCGAAGCGCGTGCGCACGTCTTGCACGTCGCGCTCATGTTGCGCGTCGAGGCCGCGCAATTGCGCTTCGAGATCGGCTTGCGTGCTGCTCGACGCGCTGACTTCGCCCGCCAGTTGCTGCTGACGCGCGACGCTTTGCGCGGCCGTCGCCTTGCCCTGATGAACATCCGCGCGAGCCTGTTCAACCTTGTCGGCGGCAACGTAATCCGCCACCGAATCCAGACGCGCCAGCCGCTGCTGGAACTCGCCGACCAGTTGATTGTTCTGCGCGATCTGCGCGTTGAGCGCCCCAAGCTCGGCGCGGCGGCTCACTGCTGTCAGGCGCGCCGATTCGCGCTGCGCATTCAACTGGATGCGGCGCTCGTTGTACTGCGCGTCGATGGAGCGAATCTGGTCATCGCGCATTTGCTCGTCGAATACTTGTCGGCGACGTCCGTCTGTCGTCAGCGAGAAATCCCGCTGCAGCCGAAAGAGCGGCGTGCCGGGCTGCACCTTTTCGTCCGTGCGCGCGTAGATGCCCGACACCAGTCCACTCAGGCCTTGAATCTTGACCTCGGACGGAGACATGACTTCGCCACTGACATCCTGTTTCAGTTCGACCTGATGGAAGAACGCGAAAGCGACGGCGGCGACAGTAAAAATGGACGTCGCGTAGGCTATCCATCGCCACGGGACGTCTTTGAATTCGGGAAGATCGGTCGGCTGCATGAGAATGAAGGCTGGCTTCGCTGCGTGGTCTGGCCCGGTCTGCACCGGGTGCGTGACGCGCAGATTCGGTTGCGCTGATTAGCGATTGGGAGCGAACGAATACATGGCGGGATGACCGCCCGGAGTCCACTGCTGATAGTTATCGGTCAGCGCGCTTTCGATGTAATTTGCGAGCCGCTGGGGCGCGTCCGGCGCGGCGAGCGGAATGTGGTCGAAGATATGCGCCTCGAAATGTCCGCGCTCGAAGCGCAAATAAAACGGCAGCAACAGCGCATTGAAACTCTCGCCCATGCGGAACACGCCGTTATGAATACGCGCGCTGCGTCCGAACATTCTGACCTCGGCGGTCTCCATGGGATAACGATGCATGGTGAATGGCGGCACGTCGGAGAACAGCACGACGACGCCATCGCGTTTCAGCGAACGCGCCACGCGCACGCCAAGACCATTGCGATTCGCATCACCATAGGTGTAAAGCACTTTAATGCCGGGAATGAGCTTGTGATCGTCGCCATATTGATTCCTTGGCACGCCCGAAACCACCGAAAGCGACTTCAGGTCGAGCAAGGCGACAAGCCGCTCGACGATATAAATATTCGCGTATTGCGAGACATAGTGAAAGGGCGAGACAAACACGGGCTGATTCGGCACATCGCGTTTGAGTTGCCTGATTCGCGCCGCCAACTTCTCCGCGATTGCGTCTAACTCGGGCAGGGCTTCGTGCTTGCGAATATCGCGACCGAAATAAATGCGCTGGTCGATCAACTTTTCCAGTTGCGCTGCCGCGCGTGAACGCTTTATTTGCACGGCTGGCAAATGCAGGATATCGCGCGCGATCTCTGCGCGAATGTTTCCGTGCGCGCGGCAGACGGCATTGAATAAACCGTTGACGCGCAGCATGATATTCGCGAGCTGTTCCGCTTTGGTCATCGGGATACGTCCGATCACCGCGCGCTTTACGCGATGTCGACACACCGCGAGCCACTTTCTCAGCATTGGGCGCAACGATGCCATGGTATTTTCTGTCAGATATTGAGAAAGCGGATCTCGCACTCTTAGGCGAGATTGGATACAGCGCGGATTATCCGTTCTTTACCCTTGCGATGACCTCTCGCGGAGAGCAAACCAGGAGAGGTCAAAAGCCAAGCAATCAACCGCCAGCACTACCCTGTTGGCCACCACTTACCGCCGCCCGGGAAGTGCTAAGCGGATATTCGATTTAGCCCGTGATGTAGATGTTGATCACGGTTTGCGACTTAGCCGACGAACCCTTGTTGCAGCCGCCTGCGATGTCAGCGTGTTGGAGTGCGTTACGTTCGATTTTTTGCATGATTGCCTTGAAACTATTTTTAGATTGACGATACGCGCAAGAATTCAAGTATGAGGTTCTTGCGAATTACATTGCCTTCGATATCCGAATCTTGCTGAATATCAAAGGAAGGCGAATGATACGGCATCCCGAAACGAATTTAAACTTCGATAATTCCGAAAAATAAAACTGGTCATAGGAGTATATACATGCCCACAGGCAATCAAATAAAGTTTGTGATTGCCGAGAAGCCCTTATCGATTGCTTCAATTGAGCTTTCATTGTCATCGTGGACTGTTTTTTAAAGGCAAACGACAACGGGGCCACTGGCCCCGTCGTTCAATCGCTTCTTCGGACAGACTGGAAACGTTAGTTGGCCGCAACAGAGATTCTTGCCTTGTCGTTATGGTTCCCAGACGTAATGGAAATAGAAACGTTAGTATTTGAACTGGAGTTGCTCGACGCCTTGGCTTCACCACCGGCGACGTAGCATTCGCTCAACGCTGCTCGATCGATTTTGTGCATAGATATGATCCTGCTTGTTGCTAAGTAGAGGGTTTTCTTTGAGCCGGCTTTATCCGGCAATCAGAGACTACATACAGACTCCGCAGAATCAAATAAGTAGTTTTGCCAGCTATGTTTAACGAAGCGATTGAAACCTTAGTTATAAGTGAAGTTCACCGTAGCCGATGCCGTCACCGTGCCGCCGGTCATCGTGCCGAGCCTATAGTATTGGGCGACCATCGGAACGGTCATCGAACCCGAAGCGTCCGCTGCGCCCAGCGTGAGCGCGCTATTCAACGCGAGAGGCGAACCCGTACTGTCACCCACATTCGTGGCCTTGAGCAATTGCACGCCCACTTGCGCAGCAGTACCCGTGTTTTTCAGGACGCTTGCCACCGTGTCGATGGTTCCATTGACGGTCATTCCTATATTCGTGCCGGCCGCGCAACTGACCAGCTTGACATTGAACGCCTGCGCGGAGTTGGTTGCGCCAACGGCTGCAAAGTCGGTCGTTTTAGCCTGTTGAAGCGTGATTGTCTGATTAACGGAATCCGTATCCACCGTGCATGTCGGCAAGATGATCGTTCCGGTGAAATTGAGCGTGGCATCGGCGGCAAATGACGAATGCGCGGCAACGAGTGCAAGCGCGGCCACGCCGGTTTTCAAAAGCTTCATTCGAGTTTCTCCTTTGTGTTGATGAGCGGTCAGACAGTGCGCGGCGATATCTCAGGCAAATTCGCCGCGCGTTGTCACAGATAAAGCACGGTCAAAGTCATCGTGGCGTTGGCGGGTCCCGCACTCAGCGCGCCGGTGCGGTAATAACGGGCCGTCATGGGAAGCGTGTAACTGCTATTGCGCGTGCCGTCGAATCCGCTCAACGTGCGGTTGACGCCAAAGCCGAATACCGAGCCCGTGCTGTCATACAGCTGGATGCCCACGCCGCCCGCACTCGGACTGCCATTCAGCGCCGCCACGTCGGTGAAGCCGGCAATGGTTCCGTTAGTCGGATCGATCCGGTACTGCACGCTGTGGATCAATCCAGCCGACGTATTCGGCACCGCCGCACCGGCCGGGCAATTGTTGAAGCTCAGATTGAAGCCGATGACCTTGCTAGGCGCGGCTCCGACGGATGGCAAGTCGGCTGGTCCCTGCGTTCCCATCGGCACGGTCACGTCCGGTGTCTCGCAGGTCAGAACAGTGATCACGACCGGCGTGATGTTGAAGTCGATCACCCCGGCGGACAGCACGTTGCCAGCGGGCGGTGGTGTCAAGGTCTGCCAAGAGAAGGCCTGGGCGATCGTTCCCGAGAGTGTGCCGGGTGTCACGTCTCCGATCTTCACCAAAGCCACGATCAATTGCCCGCCGTTGTAGATCGTGCCGGGGTAGTTCCACTGCGAACCCATCTTTTCGAACGAGCGAAGGTTCGTCTGTCTGCCATCGGGGACGACGTAACCGCCCATCGCGATGCCTATACCCGGCACAGTGGTCGGGTACACAGCGAACGCGACGCCGTTGTAGGTCACGGTATATGTGGTTCGACTGTCCGTCGTCACTCCCGCAGTCTCGAAGTCGGTCCCCGTGTACACGGAGCCAACCACGGTGCACGTGTAATAGTCGCTCTTCAATGGCGACAGTGACCATGCGGTCAAGATCGACCCATTTGGCAGATCCCGCGCCACGGCCACGGCGGCGGGCATCGAAAGCGTGAACGCACTGTAGTTGGACCGGCAAGTAGCGGAATCCGCATATGCATTCGCCGGTAACAGCGCCCACGCGACGAGCCAGCACAGCAGAGCGCGCACCAGCGCCGAGGCGACCTTGTCGATCGTACCCATATGGTTTTCTTGATTAATCATCGCGTCTTCTCCTCACTGACACACGCCATCGCCGATGGAGATCGAATTGGGTTTGGTTGCGTCGACGGACTGCGGCAGCTGATAGCGCACCACGCAACGCTGGCTGGCTCCGTCGCCCCACTTCACGTTCAACGCGCCCGCGTCCGCCTTCAACCCGGTAGCGATGATGCGGCTGCCTTGCGCCACGGTACCGACGGTGTGGGCGTCGCCGTCGAATACCTCGGCGCCGAACGGCAGCGGCGTGCCATCGGCCTGCGTCACGCGCATGACCGCTGGCTTGCCCAGGTTTTCGGTTTCGAACTTCAGGGCGACCACCGCACCGGCGGTCGGCGCCGTGCGCTGCACCGTCGACTTCAGCGCGATGTTGAGCGGCAGACCCTTGGGGTCGATTTCGACCTCGTTGTTCGAATAAGGCTGCATGCCCGAGATGACCGCATGCCCCCAACGGTCGACGCGCAAGCCCGCACCATTCGCGAGGCGCGCGCCTGCCGCGTCCTTGGCTTCGACCACGGCGACCGTATCGCCCATATTCGGGGTGAACGCCACGCCGTCGCGCCACGCGACCACTCCGCCGGAAATGCCCGCGCCGACCTGCGAATAGTGGCGTCCGGTACTGGCGTTTGCGGTCATCAACGCGAATGGCGACATGTAGCCGACGTTGCCGCCAGCGCTCGTCGAACTGCCCGAGCCATTTCCGCCGTCGCTGTAGTTGGCGTTGACGCCGTAGCTGAACGCGTTGTCCGCGCCGAGCGTTCCTGTCACCGATTCCTGCAACGTGGAGCTTCTATCGCTCGTATCGTGCTGGAAGGTCGTGGACGATTGCGGTGCGTGCGCGCCGAAGCCGAGCGGCACCATGAGGTTGAGCATGATGCGGTTATCCCAGCGATTCGTGTTCACTTGATACTGACGCACCGCCGATACGCCATACGTCAGGCGTCGCCAGCTATTGCTGTAGCCGATCTGAAATTGCGTGTCGTGATCGGACCGGTTCCAGTAGTTTTGAATCGATCCCACGGCATACACCGAGCCGTACTTGCCGCCCTCGCCCAGACTCTGATTCAGAACGAA
This sequence comes from Caballeronia sp. GAWG2-1, assembly GCF_023631405.1. NCBI lineage: Bacteria > Pseudomonadati > Pseudomonadota > Betaproteobacteria > Burkholderiales > Burkholderiaceae > Caballeronia > Caballeronia sp. GAWG2-1. Next base: position 42,773 of record NZ_JALQDD010000026.1, on the reverse strand, counting down.
CTGAACGCGCGACTTCTGGCGAGCATCGAGAAAACCTGGTTGATGGTCTTCGTACAACTGGCGCAGCGCGACGGCATCCTGCAGCGTGTAAAAGCCATTGGTCGAATAGCGATAGGCCGCGACCGCGATATTCGTATTCGTCGGCTCGAACAGACGGCTGAAGCTCAAGCGCACACTCGCGCCATTGTGCGTGCCGTAGCCCTTGAAGCTCGCGGTGGCGTGGCTCACGTCGAGGCCGAATGCGCCGACGCTCGTATTCAGCGCGGCGCCGACCATGCCGGAGAAATACATATCTCCGCCGATCATGCCGCCGTAGAGCGTCACGAGATTGTTGACGCCGTGCTGCACCGTTGCCTGCGAGACGAACGGATGAATATCGATGCTCGGATCGCGGTACTGACCGATGGTCGCGCTATAGCGGGTGACGCCGGGTCGCAACGCGTTCACCGCCGCCGCATAAGGCACGGTGGAAATGTGCTGCGAGCCGTCGGCTTCCGTGACGATGACATCGAGATTGCCGCCGTAACCCGTCGGATAAAGATCGTTGATCTCGAATGCGCCGGGCGCGACGGTCGTCTCGTAGATGATGTTGCCGTTCTGCCTGACCTGCACCCGCGCGTTGCTGTTTGCAATGCCGTGCACCACGGGCGCATAGCCGCGCTGCGACTCGGGATACATGCGGTCGTCGGTGCCGAGCGTGACGCCGCGCACTCCGTAGCTGTCGAACAGCGCGCCGTCCGTGAAGGTATCGCCGGCGGTAAGCTGGCTCTTGATGTCCCTGAACGAACGCTGCACGTAAGTCTGCACGCTCTGATAGTGCTGACCGCCGATGGTGTTGTGCGTCAGGTTGCCCTGATAGCGAAAGCGCCACGGTCCCGCATTGATGCCGCCGATCAGCCCGAGATACTGCGAGTCGTTGTTGTATCCGCCGGACGAGCTGTGATAAACGTTCGCGTTGTACTGCAGCGTGCCCGCGTTGATGCCGTCGTCCCAGTACTTCGGATCGACGTAGCCGCGTGCGCGGGAATTCATCGCGATTTGCGGAACGGAGACGTCGAGACGCTGCTCGCCGTTGTCGAACGACGCGGTTGCTCCAGCAATGAGATCGGGCAACGTAAGGCAGGCATCGCCCGCGTTATCGAGCTTCGCCGATGCCTCCGGCGAGAGCTTGCGCAGATCGACACCCATGCGATCGAGCAGGTCCGCATTCACGCAAGGCTGCATGGCGACAACACCCGCGCCTGCGCCCGCCTCGCGGATATCGATATCGAACTTGCCTTTCCAGACGTCGTTCACGTAGGTATCCGCGCGATACGTGCCGGGCAAAATCTCTTGTCCCTTGTTGAAGCGCGATATGTCCAGCTTTTCGCCGCTGCCGTTTTCGAGGAATTGTTCGTTGAATTCGACGGCCGCGATCTGCTGGGTAGAATCGGCCCATGCGTGAGCGCTCACGCCCATTGCGGCCAATGCCTGAAGCGTGAACAGGCTGATGGGTCTCAGGCGCATGCCGGACACATGAGCGCTTCGGTATTGCATATTCATTTAGTCTTCCGAAATTACGGCAACAGCGCGACTCGGCACGCTATGCGGCATGCTCCGAGTTCATCCTTAACGAGTGATGGCGACGTTCAGCGCAACGCTGCGCTATCGCGGGGAATCGGCCTGCTGGGCAGGCCCGCCGAGAAGCCTGCGAATGACTCAGGGCGCCAGATTGGCATCGCCGTCCTGCGGGCCGCCGTAGTCGTTGATTGCGGTATAGCGAATCTTCGTGCTGTTCGCGGGCACCTCGCCCTTGAGCGGGAAAGCCCTGCTTTCGCCCGGGCCTACCATGCCGCCGTCAGTGAACTCCGATGCACTCGCGCCGTTGCTAACCTGCACGCGGTCGAACGACACGTGATACTGCGTGGGGTTACTCGCCTCGATCGAGTTCTTGCCGCCATCGTGTTTGAGATGCCACACGATCTGTCCTGGCGCGTCCGTTGCCTGGCCTTTGAGGCCACTCGGGCGATAGAAAAACTTGATGCGCGTGCGAAATGCAAGCTGCAGCTGGTTCGCGCTCGCTTCGTCGCCCGTGGGTTTCGGCGGCACTTCGAGCACGTTCAAATAAAAGATGCTCTCCTTGTCCGCAGGCAAAGGCTCGCCCGTCGACATGATCCGCAAGGTCTGCGATTTACTCGGATCGATACGCATGATCGGCGGCGTGATGGTGAACGGCACGTCGATGGCGTCCGGCTTGATGTTCGGATCGCCCTTGTCCATCCACACCTTGGTCAGGCCGGGAAGCTTGCCGTTGTTGGTCAGCTTCACCGTGACTTCGGAATCGCTTTGATTGAAGACGACGCGCGTGCCGGCAATCACCACCGACGCATTCGCGGAAGGAATGAACCCTTGCATCGCGACGATAAATGCCGCGGTCGTTATGAGTCTCTTTGCCACTTTCATGTTGACGTAATGCCCGAAACGGAGCGCGAGTGTAAAGATAAAGCGGGCTCGCGCCCGCATATGTACGGGTCTTCAACCGATGATCGCGCCGAAGACCCCGTTCCACTACCGCAAGATCACATGTAGTCGATGCTGTAGATCACGGACGAGTTGGCTGCGCCAGCGGTCGTCGCGCCCGTCGCGTAATACTGAACTTGATAGCTGAGCGATGCCGCGCCGCTGGAGATGTCGGCCGACTTCACGTTCTGCAGCTCACGCGAGTAGCCTGCCTTGATCATCGAACCATCGGAGTTCAGGAGTTGCAGCTTGACGTTGCCCGCGCCGCCCGTGGCCACGATCAGGCGGCCATCGTTCGCATCGACCGTTGCACCGGCTTCATAGAACACGCCCGCTTCGCTCGTTGCCGTAACCGGCGCGCAACCCGTCAACGCGATGTTGTACGAAGTCGTGCCGGCCGTCTGGCCCGATGCCGTCAGGGTCGACGTGGAAACGGTCGGCAGCGTGACCGTGAAGTCCTTGCTGCTGGTGCCGTTGCCGTTGATCGTGCAGGTCGTGGCCGTCAGCGCGCCATTGAACGTGATGGTGCCGTCCGACGCGAACGCGGCGCTTGCTACGAGGCCCAGTGCTGCGGCGACCATCGCCGAGATCAAGGATTTTTTCATTTGGATATGCTTATAAAAATTGACAGGGATGGGTCGTCAGATCAAGCTAAATGTTCGGCCGCGAAAGGCGGTCGCCCACTCCTCGAACTTGACGCCCAAATGCCGCATCTCGGCTTCCAGGTTTGCTACAGATAAACATCCGCTTACGCGCTACGTTTATCTCGTCTGGTTGAAATGCGAAGCGCAACGATAATCGAGACCGTCGAGAAACGGCACTCGATTTTTCCTAATTTGTCAGGGAATAGTTAGTGATGCGATAAATGCTGCCTGACGCAAGCAGCAGCTATCTTCGACGTGACTTTGGTCAGCGAACATTCGACGCCATGCAAGGCGCTCGCCTGCTTCGATTGCGCTTCAGCAGTTATCTTGACCGCCCCGCCGCGGTAACGGGCGCAATAGTGCCAACGAGCCGTCATCACACCTGCATCGCCGGCGAGAGCGCCATCTCGATCGATTCGGCGAGCTTCGCAAACGCGGGCGCGATCTCATCGTTCGGCACGCACGCGTAGCCGAGCATGAGACCGGAACGCGCGGCATCCGCGTTCATGTAGTAATTGGCTAGCGGCCGTGTCACCACGCCCGCCGTCATTGCGTGACGCGTGATTTCGCGGTCGTCGACGTGCTCCGGCATGCCCAGAACGAAGTGCAGTCCGGCCTGATCGCCGTGCACCGCGAGCGTATTGCCGAACCGCGCGCGAATGGCGTTGATGAGCAATTCCCTTCGTTCGCCGTATAGCCCGCGCATGCGCCGCACGTGCGAGGTGAGATGCCCGTCGAGAATGAATTCGGTGAGCACGGCCTGCTGCATCAGTTGCCCTTCGCGATACAGCTCCGCGACGCCCGTGCGAAACGTATCGACGAGATTTTCCGGCACCACCATATAGCCCATGCGTAAACCGGGGAACAGCATCTTGCCGAGACTGCCGACATAGATCACCTGTCCGGCGTCGTCGAGTCCCTGCAGCGACGAAAGCGGCCGGCTGCCATAGCGAAACTCGCTGTCGTAATCGTCCTCGATGATCCACGTGCCATGTTGCCGCGCGAACTCGAGCAACGCGCGACGCCGCGCGAGACTCATCACCATGCCGAGCGGATACTGATGCGAAGGCGTAACCAGCGCGATACGCGGCGGCGTGGCCATGTCGCGCGCGTTCGGATTCAAGCCTTCGTCATCGACGGGCACGGGCACGAGCGACAGCCCGGACGACTGCAGGACGCTTCGCACGCCCCAGTAACACGGTTCTTCGACCCACGCGCGGTCGCCGAAATCGGTGAGCAGACGCACGGTCAGATCGATCGACTGATGGATGCCCGTCGTGATGATGATCTGATCGGGCGAGCACTTGACCGAGCGCGCGACACGCAAATAGTCCGACAACGCGCGCCGCAGCGGCCGATAACCGCCGCCGGGCGCATAGGTCAGCAAATCGGGATTCGCGCGCTTCCAGAGCCGCGCTTGCAAGCGGCTCCAAGTTTGCGCGGGAAACTCGCGTACATCGGGCACGCCGGGCATGAACGCGCCCCACTGTTTCGGCGATACCCCCGCCTGCGAGATCAAGCGCGCGCCGCGTTGCGAAATCGCGCAGGGCTTCTGAGCGGCGTCGGCGCTCGACTTGGCGCCCGGCTTCGCAGCGGCGCGTTCGCGCGGCGCCGTATCGGCCACATAGGTGCCGCTGCCGGTCGTCGACGTGACATAGCCTTCGGCCGTCAACTGGTCGTACACGTGCAGCACGGTATTGCGCGCGATGCCGAGATCGCTTGCCAGCATGCGCGAACTCGGCAGCTTGGTGCCGGGCGCAAGTTGACCGGTCAGGATGGCCTGCTGCATGAGTTCCAGCATCTGCCGGTACATCGGCTCCGCCTGCGAGCGTTCGACGAGTCGCGTACTCAGCCAGTCCGCGAGGATGATGGTATCCATGAATTTCCCCGAGCCCTCAGGAACCTCGCCAGAAGGCAAAGTGGTTCCAAGTTGAATATTGAAATGGCTCCACATTGTAGAACCGTCACGGGCTATAGTTATCGCAGGCAGTGGAAGAATTTCCGAGCGCCGCAAAGGCGCCGGTCAGGCGCCGTAGAGGCTTCATACAGGCCGCTCCCAGCTACAACGCATCGATTTCCGAAGGAGACACGGAAGATGAAATCCGATCAGGTGATCGTCAGTTTTCGCGGCGTTAGAAAGACTTATGACGGGGAAACCCTAGTCGTCAAATCGCTCGATCTCGACATCTACCAGGGCGAATTCCTCACGCTGCTCGGGCCATCGGGTTCGGGCAAGACCACTTGCCTGATGATGCTCGCTGGCTTCGAATTCCCGACTGGCGGCGAGATCTGGCTAGACGGCAAGTTGCTCAACAAGGTGCCGCCGCATAAGCGCGACATCGGCATGGTGTTTCAGAACTACGCCTTGTTTCCACATCTTTCCGTGCAGCAGAACGTGGAATATCCGCTGACGGTTCGCAAGATGTCCGCCGAGGAACGCGCGCATCGCGTCGACAACGCACTCAGGATGGTGCGCATGGAGAGCTTCGCGAAACGTTACCCGGCGCAATTGTCGGGCGGTCAGCAGCAGCGCATCGCGCTCGCGCGCGCGCTCGTATTCGAGCCCAAGCTCGTGCTGATGGACGAACCGCTCGGCGCGCTCGACAAGCAACTGCGCGAGCACATGCAGTACGAACTGAAGTCGTTGCACGAGAAGCTCGGCGTGACATTCGTATATGTCACGCACGATCAGGGCGAAGCGCTCACCATGTCGGACCGCGTCGCGGTATTCGACAAAGGCATCGTGCAGCAACTCGATACCGTGGACCATCTCTACGAAGCGCCGTGCAACGAGTTCGTCGCCAACTTCATCGGCGATAGCAACCGCTTGCGCGGCACCATCGAGCAAACACAAGGCGAGTTCTGCGATATCCGCCTAGCCGACGGCACGCGGCTTTCCGGGCTGAATGTCGCGAAGGCGAAGGCGGGTGCGTCGGCTATTGCCTGCATCCGGCCGGAGCGCATGAAGCTCGCGGCTATCCGCGAACAGAACCATGCGACACATAACGCGCTCGCTGGCGAGGCCAAGAGCCTCATCTATTTCGGCGATCACGTACGCATGCGCTGCGGCGTACGCGAACAGGACGAATGCTTCGTGAAAGTGCCGCTCGGCAATGCGTTGCTCGATACCTTCACGCCCGGCGCGCCCGTCGCGCTTGAATTCGCTCCCGAGCATTTGCGCGTATTTGCCTAAAGCGGCGCGCGCTTCATCGCTTTTGCTTTGTCTACTCGCAAGTCCACTGCTAACACCAAGCCAAAAAGGAAGAGAGGAAACCACCATGAAGAAGTTCGCACTGTGCTCCATGGCGTCGGCGGCGCTCGTGTGCATGTCGGGCGCATCCGCATTCGCGGCGGAACTGACCGTCGTCAATTTCGGCGGCGCGAACGGCGATGCGCAAAAGGCCGCATTCAATCAGCCTTACGAAAAATCATCGAGTAACAAGGTCACGGCCGTCGAATACAACGGCGAGCAGGCCAAGGTCAAAGCGATGGTCGAAGCGAAGCACGTCAACTGGGATGTCGTCGAAGTCGAATCGGGCGATCTGGGACGCGGCTGCGACGAAGGTCTCTACGAAAAGCTGGACTGGTCGAAGATCGCGAAGAAGTCGGAACTCGTCACCGAATCGCCGCAAACTTGCGGAGCCGGCTTCTTCGTCTGGTCGACAGCGCTCGCCTATAACGCCGACAAGCTCAAGGGCGCGCCGGCCGGCTGGGCAGACTTCTGGGACACGAAGAAATTCCCCGGCAAACGCGGCATGCGCAAGGGTGCGCGCTACAACCTCGAATTCGCGCTGATGGCCGACGGCGTCCCGCCGAAGGATGTCTACAAGGTGCTCGGCACGAAAGCCGGCGCCGATCGTGCGTTCAAGAAGCTCGAAGAACTGAAGCCGAATATCCAGTGGTGGGAAGCGGGCGCGCAGCCGCCGCAATTCCTCGTCGCGGGCGATGTCGTGATGTCGACGGCCTATAACGGACGTATCGATGCCGCGCGCAAGGAAGGCAAGAATCTGAAGGTTGTCTGGAACGGCAGCATTTATGACCTCGATTACTGGGCCATTCCGAAGGGATCGCCGAACAAGGATGTCGCGACGCAGTACATCGCATATTCGGTGTCGCAGCAGCCGCAGGAAACGTACGCGAAGAACATCGCCTATGGTCCGGTGAACAAGGCGGCTATCGCGGCGCTCGATCCGAAAATCCAGGCCGACATGCCGAATTCGCCCGCCAACGCGAAGAATGCCGTGCTGCAGGACATGGCGTTCTGGACCGATCACGGCGACGAGCTCGAACAGCGCTTCACGGCGTGGTCGTCGAAGTAAGCGTTTTTTGGTGAAAGCACGGCTGCGTTTCGCGCAATGCGAACCGCAGCCAACGCCAAGCCTTTGCATGGATAGGAGACAGAAAGCGTGAACACCTTGACGATCGCCGCGGACGACACGCGCGAATCGAGCGCGCGACTCAAGCGCGAACTGAAGCTCGTCGATGCGAAAAAGCGCGCAATGGCGCTCGCGCTGATTGCGCCGCTCGCCATTTTTCTGTTCCTGATCTTCGTGGTGCCAATCGGTGCGCTGCTCACGCGCGCCGTGCAGAACCCCGAAGTCGCGAACGCGCTGCCGCACACGGGCGCGGCGCTCGCAAACTGGGATCGCAAAACCGCGCCGCCCGATGCCGCTTATGCCGCGCTCGCGCAAGATCTCACCGCGATACAGGACGGCGAATCGATGGGCGCGCTCGCTCGCCGGCTCAACACCGAGATTCCGGGCTATCGCTCGCTGGTTGCAAAAACTGCCCGCGCGATGCCGCTCGCCGCAGACGACGGCACGTCGCTCGCCGCACCGCAGATTCGGGCGAAGATCGTCGAACTCGACGAGCGCTGGAATGATCCCGCGTATTGGCAGGCAATCGCGAAAAACGCCGGTCGATATTCGCCGTTTTATTTGCTCGCTTCGCTGGATCACCGGCAGGACGGTTTCGGTGACATCGAGCATGCAGGTCCGGATCAATCCATCTATTTGAATGTCTTTGGACGCACGTTCGTGATCGGCGTCGCGGTGACGTTTTTCGCGCTGCTGCTCGGTTATCCGCTCGCGTACTGGATTTCCACGCTGCCCGCGCGCCGTGCCAATCTCGTGATGGTGCTCGTGCTGATTCCGTTCTGGACCTCCGTGCTGGTGCGTGTCGCCGCGTGGATCGTGCTGTTGCAAAGCGAAGGGCTCGTCAACAAGGCGCTGCTCGCGAGCGGGCTGATTGGTTCGCCGCTCGCGCTGCTGTTCAATCGCGTGGGCGTTTATATCTCGATGACGCACATTCTTCTGCCCTTCATGATCTTGCCGCTCTATAGCGTGATGAAGTCCGTGCCGCCGACTTATCAGCGCGCGGCTGTTTCGCTCGGCAGTCATCCGTTCGCGGCGTTTTGGCGCGTGTATGTGCCGCAGACTTATCCGGGCATCGGGGCCGGCGTGCTGCTGGTGTTTATCTTGGCGATTGGTTACTACATCACGCCGGCGCTTCTCGGCGGGCCGAACGACCAGATGGTCAGCTACTACATCGCGTATTTCACGAACGTAACGATCAACTGGGGCATGGCTTGCGCGCTCGGTGCGCTGCTGCTTGCCGCGACGCTCGTGCTTTACGTCGTCTACGGTCGATTCACGCGCTCGAACGTAAGCCTGGGGTAAGACAATGAAACTCGCCAAACCGATGTTCGCGCCGCATACATCCGCTATCGAGCGCATCTGGTATTTCGCATTGCGCCTCATTTGCGTGCTGACGTTGCTCTATCTAATTCTGCCGGTACTTGCCATCGTGCCGCTTTCGTTTTCGTCGAGCACGTTTCTCGTCTATCCCATTCCGGGCTATTCGATGCGCTGGTATCACAATCTCGTCATGTCGGACGAGTGGCGCATGGCGGCAAAGAACAGCTTTATCGTCGCGCCCTCGGCAACGCTCGTCGCGACTATTCTTGGAACGCTCGCGGCGGTTGGATTGACGAAGGCGAATTTCGCCGGCAAGAGCGTGCTCATGGCTGTCCTCATTTCGCCGATGATCGTGCCGGTGATCGTCGTCGGCGTCGGCATGTATTTGTTCTTTGCGCCGCTCGGCATCGCCAATACATATTTCGGGTTGATTCTGGCGCACGCGGCGTTGGGCGTGCCGTTCGTCGTGACCACGGTTGCGGCGACCTTGCAGAACTTCAACATGAATCTCGTGCGGGCGAGTCAGTCGCTTGGCGCAAGTCCGCTGCGGACGTTTTTTCGCGTGACGCTGCCGGTCATTGCGCCGGGCGTGATTTCGGGTGCGCTGTTCGCGTTCGCGACATCGTTCGATGAAGTGGTCGTCACGCTGTTTCTCGCGGGCGCCGATCAGACGACGCTACCGCGTCAGATGTTCACGGGCATCCGCGAGAACATCAGCCCGACGATCGCCGCGTTGGCCACGATTTTGATCGTGTTCTCGACGAGTCTATTGCTGGCGCTGGAGTGGTTGCGGGGCCGTGCGGCGGCGCGTGCAGTTGCGGAGTGATGATCTGCAAGCGGTCCGAGATGGCTCGCCAGATCGAGGCAAAGCATTACCGGCTGAGGCTTCGAGTGGGGCGTCGGCCGCGAAAAGCACTGCAATGCGATGTCGCCGAAGTCGTATATTCAGGTTTCGGTCGGCGATAAGCGAGAGTTCGGTGTGCTTCTTTGAATGTCGACGCTTTATCCGCAATGTTTTCGATAATACGCCAGTCCGCAAGCGTGCCCACGGTTGGCGTGGGGCGCTTGCTGGCTGCGCCTTCGATTGGGCCCGCGACCGCCAAACGACGTGCAGTTTGCTAACGCTGAAGTCGCCTTTCCACCGAGGCGCCGCTTGTAGATATTTCATTCATCGCGCGGCAACTGACTCACAGCGCGCGTAAGAATGTGACGCGATGGTCATGCGACAGCGACAACGGCAACGTGAGACGCGGCACGCGTTGCTTGCCGTCCCACACCGGCTTCATTGCGCCACGCGACAGACCCAAGGATGGCCACTTCTTGCGCGTTGACGCTTCGCCGGCCGTCGATAAAGCCGTCGCTTTCCGGCAGATTCGCATTTAGCGCAACGCGTGGAAGCGCCTGCCCGGCGCATCGGCGCTTCCGGGTCGAAGGACGCGTAAAGCGCCCGCTTACCCGCTTGCCTCATTGCTATTTCGGCCAATTAAGCCGCCAAGGCCGCCACTTCGGAGAACGATCGTACAATACCGGCGGTCCGCGGTCGCAAGCGTCCGGCGCTCAAACCCATGTCCAGCAAGCCTTCGCTTCGCCAGCGCGCGATTATTCGCGGCAACGGGACAGTGTTTTCACCGATGCACTATTTATCGGAATATGCTTAATAGCGTACGTTCTAGGTCGAGTCAAAGCCTGGAACAATGCCATGACAGCTTTTTCGAAAATTGCAGACCCGTGGTCACAGACGGTTCACCTGCTCGAGGCCGCGCCGCACGACGCCGCCCACACCAGCCCCTCGCAAAAAACCGCGCGTATCGAAGATAGTTTCCTCGACCGCCTGACGCGCGACTGGAACCGCGCGCACCCGCATCCGCGCCCGTCGGATGACCGCCTGCCTTTCCCACAGGCAGTCGTGCGCGTGATCGAGCGGCCGTCCAGCGCGACGGCGCTCGTCTACTGGTCGGACCCAGGTACGTGCCACTATGGTTATCAAGGTTGGCGCGCGACGACGGCGAGCGCCGAAGGCATCTGCTCGCTCTCGGGGATGCCGATTCATCGCGGCGATCAGGTGTATCGCCCGTCACAGCGCGATCCGAAACCGCAGAATGCCTCCGCGATGATTCTCGCCGCAGCCATGCCGGCCAACAGCGAGGAAGTCGAATGCGACGTGCACGACTAAGCTGACCGCTCGGTCGCGCAGCGACGACGGCGACGAGTTCCGGCACCCCTGGGTGTCGGGATCGTTGCCGCCTTGCGTCTATTGGTTGCTGTCAGTAACCGACGGTGAAACGCTGCTTGATATGCGCTCCGCTCTCGAATTCATCGAGAAACGCGATTGCAAAGTCAGCGAAAGAGATCCAGCTTCGGCCATTGTTATCGACGAGCAATTCGTCCACGCCGATACGGAATTTGCGCGTGCGCGGACCGTCGACGAATTCCGCCGACGGCGAAACGAACGTCCATTCGAGTTCGCGCTCGCGACGCAGCGCGTCGAGAAATGCCGCGCCCGCGGTTGCCTCCGTGCGGTACATTTCTGGAAAATCGGGCAGATCCAACACGCGCTGGCCCGGCCCGACATAAAGACTCGCCGCGCCGCCCACCACGAGCAAGCGCCTGACGCCCGCGCGTCGAAGCGGCTCGGTGATCGCACTCTCCGACAATGAAGCGAAATGCGCGGCGCTGAAGACGGCATCGTGACCGGCGACGGCTTCGCTTAGCGCGGCCGCATCCGATGCGTCTACATTCTTCGCGGTGACTTCAGGACGCTTGGCGATCTCCGACGTGTTGCGTGCAAGCGCCGTCACCGTGTGTCCGCGCCGCAACGCTTCCTCCAGCAACTTGCTTCCGGCATGTCCGGTCGCGCCAATGATCGCTATTTTGCTCATTGTTGGTTCTCCTTTGTGACACCGCTTTCGCCGGCGATCGAGCCTGCGTTTAACTTACCCCACTTCGCAATAAATCGCTCATTCGCAAGGCGTTTCGCAACGATTCTTCATCATAGTTGCGTCATGCGACGATCTCGTTTTTCGCTGCGTGTTTAGCTACATTTTTCTCGCTAAAAAGGACGCAAGTTTCGAGCCGAAAAACAGATTTGCAAGACAATTCAGAACACGCCTCGTCATAATCAGAACGCACATTCACACGAGCGCGTCGCCCTTACACTGTAGGGCCCCGTGCTCTTGGGAACATGCAACTGCAGCGGTCATCGACGCACCGCGCGAAGCACGCTCATCAAGAGCTTCCATCGATTCGTCAATTTGTCATGTCATTGGTTTATATTGCATTTCCTCGCCGCTCCATTACCGGAAGGAGTTAATCGTGAAGAATCCGCAATTACAGGGTGCCATCGAAGGACGCGACAATCCGTCTGGCGAAACCGCCTACGAGTCGCTTCCGGTCAGTGCCGCGCCCGAAGAGTCCGCCGACGAAAACGGTTATTCCGATGCGCTAGACATTCCGCTCGACTACGGCATCGTCATGGATGCAGTTCGAGACGCAGTGCGCGCAAATCCGTGATCGTTGATTGGCCAAGAAAAAAACGCCCCGCTCGGGGCGTTTTTTTTCGCCTGTTGCGCCTTAGAGGCTTGCGTTGAGCCGCGTCGTAATCGGTCACATTGACCGAAATCAATTCAATCTACAGACATTTTTAAATGCCTCGAAACACTAATGTCAGACAAAAAGATGCATTTTGTCTCAACGCAATTAATAAGAGGATTAACCACTTCCTGTGATTGTCAATCCGTACGAATCAGGCCTGAGTTTTGTCGTTTGATAATATTAACAAGATGGTACACTCTCGCGTCCACGACCGCAGAGCCATAGCGGGCGGGCCTTCGCCCGAGCTTGTCTAAATTTTGTCGAAAAGGCAGGTTTATTCGAATGCTCGAACTGAGCCGCAATCGCATGCCTATTCGCTCAATACGATAAAAAAATGCGCTGATAGTCTTTCCACTGGCGAAAAAAAACCCAGTGGGATACCTTCAGACGTGTTTTATCGACTGGACAAACCACCGGATCGGTGCTCTCTCGCGCAGTTAGACAGTCGCAGCGTTCCAGGTAAAAAGAACCGACCACATTGCAAGAATTCTTGCAGACTCCCTTAGGCCATTCTGAACGGCAACCATGTCAGCTACTTTCGATTACCTCTTCGACCACACGATTTCCAGGCAATGGCGTGGATTTCTTGGCGCGCTTGCCGAGGAGTTCGAAGCGCAGATCGGTCGTGCGGAACTTCGACAGTTGATGCATCGAGTCGGCAGCCGATTCGCCGATGCCCGGCCGCTTCCTCAATGCGATTCGACCGCCGACCTCGCACACGCGCTGAATGTTTTGTGGCGCGATTCGGAATGGGGCTTCGTCGAATTAGCCGACGAGCGCGAGTATCTGAGCATCGTTCACTACTGCGCGCCGTTGCCGGCGTTCGGAGAAAGCGCGCTTGCATGGACACCGGCTTTTCTTGAAGGCGCTTATCAGCACTGGTTGAGCGGTTTGGGCGCGCAAGGGCTTGCTATTTCCCAGGCAAGCGAATTGAGCAGTGATGGTGCAGTCGAGTTCCGGCTCGCGCGCGCCGCAACGAGATAAGCGACGCAACTGAAGCGGCGCTGCAAGGATTCAATCAATTTCAACGACCGCCGTTATATATGAAGGCAACGGCGATATCGACTGTCCATGCAACGGACAGCGCCAAAAATATTGCATCAGGCCAGTTCGACGCAAGGCACGACGAGGATGCGGCAACATGAATACATCACGCGACATCGAAAAGCTGTTCGATCATTTCGGCGGCAATGCAGGCGACTACCAGGAAATCGGCCGCGAAAACGAGGCCAGGAATGCCCGCACGCGCTGGCCGCTCCTGGCCACGCTCGATTTCGCGCAACCGGCCATCCCGGAAATCGCGCCGCGTCGTGATGTGCAGGCGAGTCCGGTGCACAAGCGCGAGTTTGCGGCACAAGCGGATGCCGACCGTGCCACGGCCGCGCCCACGCCAATGCCGATCAATCGCGCCAAGCCGCCGCTTTTCGCGCGTGCGCATCGCCGCACGATTCCGCCCGTCACGCCGCCCGCCGCGCTCGATTCGCTGAGCGCCTCGCGCTTTTCGGCGCTCGCCGACGCCGCGCCGGTTGCCGTCGAGGCGAAGCCCGAAAGCGCGGCACCGATTTCCGATTCCGCTCCAGCGCCTGTCCTTGCGCGTCCGAGCGCGCCGGCGCGGTTTTCGGCGTCGCCCTTCGCGTCTGAACAGGGGAACGCTGGTGCCGTGACACCTCCGGCCATTCTTGCGGCGGAAGCGAGCGGCAGCATCAAAACCGCTTCGAACTCCCTCGCTCGGGAAGGCGCCTCGACCTTCCGCGCTCGCGAAATACCCGCCGCGCTCCACCCGGCTGTGCAGACCCGCACCGGCCCGCGCGAACAGGAAAGCAACGCGCCTTCCATTCTCGGCAAGCTCTTCAAGCCACAAGAGCCACAAGCACCGCAAGCCCCCGAAGGCTCGCTCACCGCGATGTTCGACCGCCTGCGCCAACCGAGCCCGTCATCCGGCGCAACCGATTCCGCGCAGCCGAACCGCGCCCTCTTCGCTGCCCGCGTCACACGCTCATGAAAGTCATCACGGTAGTTTCCGCGAAAGGCGGCGTCGGCAAGACCACGCTCGCCGCGAACCTCGCCTCGGTGCTCGCCGCGCGCCATCGCCGCGTGATCGTCGTCGATCTCGATCCGCAGAACGCGCTGCGCTTGCACTTCGGCATTCCGCTCGACAGCATCGACGGCATTTCGCGTGCAACGCTCGCGGGCGACCCGTGGCAGACCGTGATGTTCGATGGCGTCGACGGCGTCACCGTGCTGCCCTACGGCGCGGTGCTGGAAGACGATCGCCGCCGCTTCGAGGCGCTCGTCGACCAGGACCCCGCGTGGCTCGCGCGCTCGCTCGAATCGCTTGCGCTCGATCTCAACGACATCGTTATCGTCGATACCCCGCCGGGCTCGTCGGTCTATACGCGCACCGCGCTGTGCGCCGCGAACTTCGCGCTCAACGTCGTGCTCGCGGATGCCGCTTCCTACGCCGCGATTCCCGGCATGGAGCGCATGATCGACGCCTACGCCGCGCCGCGTCAGGACTTCGGCGGACAGGGCTACGTGGTGAATCAGGTTGACCAATCGCGCCAGTTGAGCAAGGACGTGCTCAAGGTCTTACGCAACATGCTCGGCACGAAGCTCTTTCCGGGCGTGATCCATCAGGACGAAGGCGTCTCCGAGTCGCTTGCGTGCGACACGACACTCATCCACTACGACCCGCTCTCGCAAGCCGCCGCCGATTTGCGCGCGTGCGGCGACTGGCTTCTCGCCACCGTCGATTCCATGGCCGCTTCGAGGAACGTCGCATGAGCTCCGCCAAGATTCCCTCGCAGGAAACGGAAGTCAGCGTCGCCACGTCGCGGCTGGAACGTTTCGTCGATGCGCGCATCTGGGGCAGCCGCATCCTCACGGTGTTGCTCACGCTGTTCGCGCTGTTCTCGCTCTACTTCGTGGTGACGGTGCCGCTCGCGTTCGGTCAGCAGCTCGCTTTCGCAACCGTTTGCTTTGCCTGCGCGCTCGGCTTCCGGCGTCTGCAAGGCCAGTACGCGACGCTCGTCATGATCATGTTGTCGGTCGTATCGTCGGGACGCTACATGTTCTGGCGTCTGACCGAGACGACCTACTGGGAGCGTCCGCTCGACGCCGCGTGGGGCCTGTTGCTCGTCGCAGCCGAGGTCTACGCCACGCTCGTGCTGCTGCTCGGCTACTTCCAGACCGCATGGCCGCTCAAGCGCAAGCCGCTGCCGCTGCCCGCCGATCGCAACGACTGGCCGACCGTCGACGTCTTCATTCCGACTTATAACGAACCGCTTTCGGTGGTGAAGCCGACCATCTACGCGGCGCTCGCGCTCGACTATCCGACCGACAAGATCGCGATCCACGTGCTCGACGACGGCCGCCGTCCCGAGTTCAAGGCGTTCTGCGAGGAAGTGGGCGTCAACTGGACGATCCGCACGCATAACCGCCACGCGAAGGCCGGCAACATCAACGAAGCGCTCAAGATCACGAAGGGCGAATACCTCGCCATCTTCGATTGCGATCACATTCCGACGCGCTCGTTCCTGCAAATCTGCCTCGGCTGGTTTTTGCGCGACAAGCTCATGTCGATGCTGCAGACGCCGCACCATTTCTTCTCGCCCGATCCGTTCGAGCGCAATCTCGGCACGTTCCGCAAGGTGCCGAACGAAGGCGAACTGTTCTACGGTCTCGTGCAGGACGGCAACGATCTGTGGAACGCGACGTTCTTCTGCGGCTCGTGCGCCGTGCTGCGCCGCTCGATGGTCGAAGAGATCGGCGGCATTGCGGTCGAGACCGTGACGGAAGACGCGCATACCGCGCTCAAGCTGCATCGGCTGGGCTATACCACGGCGTATCTCGCGATTCCGCAGGCAGCCGGACTTGCCACGGAAAGTCTTTCGGGCCACATCGGTCAGCGCATTCGCTGGGCGCGCGGCATGACGCAGATTTTCCGGATCGACAATCCGCTCACCGGCAAGGGCTTGAAGCTCGGCCAGCGGCTGTGTTATCTCAATGGCATGCTGCACTTTTTCTATGGCGTGCCGCGTCTCGTGTTCCTTACCGCGCCGCTCTCGTATCTGTTCTTCGGCGCGCACGTGATCGAGGCGGCGGCGGGCACCATCGCCATCTTCGCGCTGCCGCACATGATGCACGCGAGCATCACCAATTCGCGCATGCAGCGTTCTTTCCGCCATTCGTTCTGGGCCGAAGTGTATGAGTCGGTGCTGGCGTCGTACATCACGGCGCCGACGCTGCTGGCCGTCATCAACCCGAAGCTCGGCAAGTTCAACGTCACGGCCAAGGGCGGCCAGATCGCGAAGGATTACTTCGACTGGGGCATCTCGCGTCCGTATCTGTTCTTGTTGCTGCTGAACCTGCTCGGCTTCATCGCGGGCGTGGTGCATATCGTCATCAACTGGCATATCCGCAGCGAAGTGCAGACCACCGTGCTGAATCTCTGCTGGACCGTCTACAACATGCTGATTCTCGGCGCCAGCGTGGCGGCGGCTAGCGAGCGGCGTCAGGTGCGCAGCACGCATCGCGTGACGATGAAGATGCCCGTCATGCTCAAGTTCTCGACGGGGCGCACGCTGGCTTGCGAGACGATCGACTATTCGGAAGGCGGCGTCGGCGTGAAGCTGCCGAACGACATCGAAGTGCCGATGCACGAACGCGTCACCGTCTCGCTCTTTCGAGGCGACGAGGAATACGCGTTCCCGGCCACGGTCGGCTTCACGGCGAAGGGCCGCGTCGGCCTGCGCTTCTCGCAGCTCACGCGCGAGCAGGAATACGACTTCGTGAAAACCACTTTTGCGCGCGCGGACGCGTGGACCGGCTGGTCCGAAGGACGCCGCCCCGATACGCCGCTGCGCGGCCTTTCGCACGTGCTGCTGGTAGGCACGCGCGGTATCGCGGGGCTTTTCGAGCATCTCTACAGCGACCTTCGGACCTGGACGAGCAAGCGTTCAGTCGACATGAAGAAGCTGAACACCAAAGACCAATAAAGGCACCGGCATGGCGAAGTTGCGTGTTGATCACGATGCGGGCGAGCGCGCGCCGCGTTTTTGCGAACGCCCGCTGGTGCGGGCGCTGGCGTTCCTCGCGGCACTGCAGACCGCGCTTGCCGGCCCGCTCGCGTCCATCGCGGCGGCGGCGGATGCCGTCGCGGCCAACGGTGCGCCGACTCAGCAGGCCACCGGCGTCGGCAGTGTGCCTGCGCCAAGCCCGGCCGTGATCTACAACTCCGCGACGATCGTCCAGCCCGCGCTCGCCATGCCGGTTCCCGCGTTCTCCGGCAAGCCGTCCTCGCCGCTCGCCGCGCGTCTTCCGACTACCGCCGATCCGGGCACGCTCGTTCCCGGCGGCCGTCGTCAGACGCTTACTTTCGTGGACCTCGGCGCGCAGGACCCGCTGCAAATGCGCGGCACCGATGGCCAGAACGGCGTGGCGTTTTCCGTGCGCGGCGACGAAGTCGTGACGGCCGCGGTCCTGCATCTGATCTATAGCTATTCGCCGTCGCTGTTGCCGTCCATCTCGCAATTGAAGGTGCTCGTCAACGGCGAAGTCGCGGCGACCCTGCCCGTGCCGCGCGATCAGGCCGGCACGCTCGTGGCGCGCGATATCGCCATCGATCCGCGCTTCATCACCGAGTTCAATCACCTCAACGTTCAGCTGATCGGCCATTACACGCAGCAGTGCGAGGACCCGTCGAATTCGACGCTGTGGGCGACGGTCAGCAACGCGAGTTCGCTCGATCTCACTTATGCGTCGCTTGCCAGCAAGCCCGATCTCGCCGCGCTGCCCGCGCCGTTCTTCGACCGGCGCGACGTGCGTCGCCTGGAACTGCCGTTTGTCTTCGCGGGCAAGCCGAGCCTGCCCGCGCTCGAAGCGGCGGGCACCGTGGCGTCGTACTTCGGCTCGCTCGCGGGCTATCGCGGCGCGATCTTCCCGGCACAGTCCGATAACGTCCCGCTCGCGGGCAACGCCGTCGTGTTCGCCACCGGCGATGCGAAAATCGCGGGCGTCGATCTGCCGCCGGTTTCCGGCCCGACCATCGCGGTCGTCGAACGCGATGCCGCCGCGCGCGGGCGCTTGCTGCTCGTGATGGGCCGCGACGACAACGAGTTGAAGACCGCCGCGAAAGCGCTGGGTGTCGGTCGCAACGCGTTCTCCGGCACGAGCGCGACGATCACGCAATTCGCCGATCTGCAACCGCGCCGCCCCTACGATGCGCCGAACTGGCTGCCGTCCGACCGCGCCGTGCGTTTCGGTGAATTGGCCGAAGCGCAGGATCTGACCGCGCGCGGTTACGACGCCGACGCCGTGCGCGTGAACCTGCGTGTGCCGCCTGATCTCTTCATGTGGCAGACCAAGGGCGTGCCGGTCGATCTGAGCTATCGCTACACCGTGCGCCCGGCGCCGGACCGTTCGTCGCTCAATATCAGCGTGAACAATGGCTTCGTGCAGTCGCTGCGCATCCCGGCGGTATCGACTTCGACGTTCGATCTCGGCCAGTACTTCAGCCGCGTGATGCCGGACAAGACCGTGGCCGCGCGCCGCGAGGTTTATCTGCCGCCGCTTCTGATCTCGCCGCGCGCGCAGTTGCGCATGCACTTTTACTACGACATTCCGAAGACCGGCGAATGCACCGGCCGTCTGCTCGATAACGTCGTCGGCGCCATCGATCCGAATTCGACCATCGATCTTTCGAGCTTCCCGCATTACATGGCGCTGCCCGATCTGGCCGCGTTCGCCAACGGCGGTTTCCCCTTCACGCGCATGGCCGACTTGTCGCAGACGGCGGTCGTGCTGCCGAACGATCCGAACTCGGCGGACTACAGTCTCTTTCTGCTGGAGATGGGCCGCATGGGGGCGTCGACGGGTTATCCGGTCACGGGCGTCACGGTGACGAGCGCGAACGATGTCGACCGCTTCGCCGACAAGGACTTGCTGGTCCTCGGCTCGCCGGGCCGCCAGCCGCTTCTGCAACGCTGGGCGAAGAACATGCCCTTTTCCGGCGACGGCGACGCGCGCACCTTCCAGCTGAGCGATGTCGCGTTCAAGCTGGTCGACTGGTGGCATGGCGAGCATGGCCCGGAACGTTCTCCGGCGCGCGCCGATCTGTCGCTCGTGAGCTCCAACGGCGACGCGCTTCTCACCGGCTTCGAGTCGCCGTTGAAGAGCGGGCGCAGCGCGGTGGCGCTCATCAGCGCGGCGGGACAGTCGGATGCGGATTTGTCCGCCGCCCTGCTCGACAACGACTTGTTGCCATCCATTCAAGGCGCGATGGCGGTGATTCACGGCCGCACGGTCGCGGTCACGTCCAACGGCGAAGCCTATTACGTCGGCCAGCTTTCGCCCATGCACTACATGCGCTGGGCCTTGTCCGCGCATCCGGTGCTGCTGGTGTTTTCCGCCGTGATCGCCGCGCTCATCATCGCTGCCGTCTTTTATCGTGCGCTGCGCTCGCTCGCCGCACGGCGTCTGAGGGACTGACATGCGGGGTTCAATTTCGAAGGCCGCCGTCGCGGGTGTTCTTGCCGGCGCGGCGTTGAGTTCACAAGCTGCACAGCAATGCGAATGGCCGGCGTATCGGTTGTTCGTCGAGCGCGTCGTGCAGGCCGATGGCAGAGTCGTCGACCATTCCACCGACGCGCAGCAGACCACCTCAGAAGGCCAGTCCTACGCCCTCTTCTTCGCGCTGGTCGCCAACGACCGCGCGACTTTCGACCGTCTGCTCGACTGGACGCGCGCCAATCTGGCCGGCAATCAGTTCGATGCGAACAACGTGCGTCTGCCTTCGTGGCAATGGGGCAAGAAGCCGGACGGCAGCTATGGCGTGATGGACCCGAACTCGGCATCGGATTCGGACTTGTGGATTGCATACGACTTGCTGCAAGCCGGACGGCTGTGGAAGGAGCCGGCTTATACGAAGCTCGGCCAGGCGCTCGCGGCGCAGATCGCCAAGCAGGAAGTGGTCGATCTGCCGGGCCTCGGGCCGATGCTGCTGCCCGGTCCGCAAGGCTTTCGCACAGGCGATGTCACGCGTCTGAACCCGAGCTATCTGCCGCTGCCGCTCCTGCGCGCATTGGCTCGCGACATGCCCGACGGCCCGTGGGCGAAGCTCGCGCAAAGCGCCGCGCGCATGATCAAGATCACCGCGCCGCGCGGCTATGCGCCCGACTGGGCGGCGTATCAAACAAGTCAGAACGGCCAGTTCGTGGTCGATCCAAAAAGCGGCGATACCGGCAGCTACGACGCGATCCGCGTCTATCTTTGGGCCGGCATGACGGCAGCGGGCGATCCGCTCGCGAAGCCCTGGCTCGACGCGCTCGGCGGCATGCGCCAGAGCGTGGCGCAGACGGGATTTCCGCCGGAGAAGGTTTCTTCGACGACCGGTACGGCCAGCGGCGAAGGCCCGCTCTCGTATTGGGGCGCGCTCGCGCCATACTTCAAGGCGCTGAACGACCAGCACGGCCTGGGCCTCGCGCGCACGCATCTCGAAGCACTCGTCGCGCCGCCGGGCGCGGGCCGCGAACCGGTGTATTACGACCGCGTGCTCGGTCTCTTCGGTGGCGGCTTTGTCGAAGGCCGCTATCGCTTCGACGAATCCGGCCGTCTCGTGCCGAACTGGAGAAGCGCATGCTGAAGCGGGCCAGACAACGTACCTTGGCCATCCGCATCGCGGCATTGTTCGCGGCGGCGGCGCCGGCCATCGCCATCGCGCAGACGAGTGCCGATCCGCTCAACGTGTTGATCGACCAGGGCAAATACTGGCAGTCGCACAAGCGCGGCGACCTCGCGGAGCAGGCGTGGCAGAAGGTGCTGCGCCTCGACCCGAAGCAGCCCGATGCGCTCTTCGGCATGGGCATGGTGCTCGCCGATCGCAAGGACGGCAGCGGCGCGCAGCAATATCTCGCGCAACTGCGTCAGGTCGCGCCGAACTATCCGAACATCGACGATCTGGGGCGGCGGCTCGGCGAAACCAGCGCGCGCGATCAGACCGTCAACGACGCGCGCCGTCTCGCGCAGAGCGGACAGAGCGCGTCGGCGGTGCAGGAATACAAGCGTGCCATCGGAGGCAAGCCCGCGACGCCCGAACTTCAGCTCGAGTATTACCAGGCGCTCGCCGCGACGCCGCAAGGCTGGGACGAAGCGCGACGCGGCCTCGAACAGCTCGCGCGCCAGAACGCCGACGATCCGCGCTACACCCTCGCCTATGCGCAGCATCTGACGTATCGCGATTCGACGCGGCGCGATGGCATCGCCCGGCTGGCGGCGTTGTCGAACGACAGCACGGTCGGCGCGCAGGCGAAGAAGAGCTGGCGGCAGGCGCTGCTGTGGCTCGGCGCGCGCGCATCGGACGCACCGCTGTTTCAGGCGTATCTGCAAGGTTCGCCCGACGATGCCGCCGTCAAGGCGCGTTTCGATTCGATGGTGCTGCAGGACAAGGAAGCACGCGAACGCGCGCAGGCGGGCGCAGTCGTCGATGCACGCGGTCGCACTGTCGCAGAAGGTTTCGCTGCCGTGGATCGCGGCGATCTGGCCGCGGCGCAGGCGCGCTTCTCGTCGGTGCTCGCCAGCGATCAGAACGATGCCGACGCGCTCGGCGGCCTCGGCGTCATCGCGCTGAAACAGGAGCGTTTCGCGGAAGCGCGCAGCTATCTCGAACGCGCGTCGCGGGCCGGCAATCCGGCGCGCTGGAAGGACGCGCTGACGAGCGCGACGTACTGGACCTATACGAGCGATGCCATCGGCGCACGCAGCAACGGCGAGATCGCGAAGGCCAAGGCGCTTTTCGAACGCGCCATCGCGACGAGTCCCGCCGATGTCACCGCGCAGACGCTGCTCGGCGAAATGCTGCTGGCGAATGGCGATCCGAAGGGCGCGGAAGCGGCGTACCGCATGGCGTTGCGGCGTCAGGCGGACAATCCCGATGCCATTCGCGGACTCGTCGGCGCGCTCGCGGCGCAGGGACGCGGCGATGAAGCGCTCGAGTTCGCCAACAAGCTGAACTCGGAGCAACAGGCGAAAGCCGGCGGCATCAACAAGCTGCGTGGCGATGCGCAAGCCGCGCAGGCACGCGCCGCCGAAGCACGCGGCGATCTGGGTACGGCGCGCAGTCTCTTCGAGGACGCGCTGCTCAATAGCCCCGACGATCCGTGGCTACGGCTCGACCTCGCGCGCATTTACGTGCGTCAGGGCGCGGTCGGCAATGCGCGCAGCATGATGGACGGCTTGCTCGCGGCGCACCCCGACATGACCGACGCGCTCTACGCGAGCGCCCTTCTGTCCGCCGAAACACAGGACTGGTCGACGGGTCTATCGCAACTGGACCGGATTCCTGCCGCGCAGCGCACGCCGGCGATGGGCGCGTTGCAACATCGTCTGTGGGTGCATCAGCAGACCGAACTCGCGACGCGCGCCGCCGCGGCCGGTCAGCGCCAGCAGGCCTATGCGATTCTGCGTCGCGCCGAGCCGCTTGCTGCCGGCAACGCGGAACTGACGGGCGCGGTGGCGTCGGCGTATCTGAAAGCGGGCGATGCATCGCGCGCACTCTCGCTCACGCGCGGCGCGATCGCCAATTCGCCGAACGATCCCGGTCTCTTGCTGCAATACGCGGGCATTCTCTCGCAGACCCAGCAGGACGCCGAACTCGGTTCCGTGATGCGCCGGCTGCAGTCGATGCCGCTCACCGCGCAGCAACGCGCCGACTTCAACAATCTGAACGTCGGAATCGTGATCGCGCGGGCGGACAACGTGCGCCAGAGCGGCAATCTCGCGGCGGCTTACGACGTGATCGCACCTTGGCTCGCCGCGATGCCCGACAACGCCGACTTGCAGGCCGCGCTCGGCCGCATGTACACCTCGGCGGGCGACGACCGCAGCGCGCTCAACTGCTATCGAACTGCGCTCGCGCGCCGTCCGGACGACGTGAATCTGCAAGCCGCCGCGATGTCGGCCGCCACCGGCGTGCGCGATTTCAAGCTGGCGGAGACGCTCGCCAAACAGGCGTACGACACCGCGCCGAACGATCCGGGCGTGCTTGCATCGATCGGGAGGATGTATCGGGCAGAAGGCAAGCTCGATCTCGCCGCGCAGTTCCTGCAGCGCTCGCTGCTTGCGGCCAATACGCCGCTCGCGCCTGCTTCCGGTCAGCCGGCGAGCAACCTGCCGCGCGACTGGCAGACCGCGATGAGCCGTATCGGCACGATGCCGTTGCCGGGCACCAATCCATTCGAAGGCAAGACCGCCGTCGATACGGCGCCGTCCGCGCTTGCCGCCGGATCGAATGCGTTTCCGGGGTATCGCCAGAACATCACACCGACTTATTCGCAGCCCGTGCCGAACTATTTGCCGCCTCCTCAGACCGTGCCTTATTCCGCGCCTTATGTGAGTCCTTATAACGGCGCGCCGGGGGCGCCTGCCAATGTGCCTCGTCCGGTTGCGGGCGGTGGGTATGGCGGTGCGGCGGATGGGTCGGGGGAGTCGGGTGGCGGGGTCGTCCCTGTCAGGGTGCCGCGTCCGGTCGAGGGCGGCTATGGTCCCGACAGTTATGGCTCGGGGCAATCCGGTGCGCCGTTGCAGCCGTACCCGGGACAGGATCAGGGCGCGGGTGGCGCGCAGCAGGCTTATCCGGGTCAGCAGACTCAGTATGCGCAGCCGGCTTCGTATCCTCAGCAAGCGCAGTACGCGCAACCCGCTTCATATCCGCAACAAGGTCAATACGCGCAGCCCGCGCCGTATCCGCAGCAAGCGCCGATGTATCAAGGCGCGCCGTCTGCCGCTCAGGACGCGTATAACAGTTCGCCCTGGCCGATGTCGCCCGCGGCGCAAGCCGCGCAGTCGGAAGCTTATGCGCCGCAAAGCGCGAGCACTCGGGCGGGTACATCGACGGCGAAGCGCTCGGCATCGCGTAAAGCCGCCAACGCGCCGCAGCAGCTGCAGTACGCGCAGGCGTCGTATGGTCAGCAGGCTTATGCGCAGCAAGGCTATCCGCAGCAGCAATATCAGCCGCCGTATCAGCAAGCGTATCCGCAGCAAGCTTATGCGCAGCAGCAATATCAGCAGCCCTACCCGCAGCAACAGTATCCGCAACAGCAATATCAACAACCCTATCCACCGCAATACGCCCAGCAACAGTACGTGCCGCAACCACCCGCCGGTTACGCGCAGCCGTATTATCCGCAAGCCGCGCAAGCCGGGCAGCGCGCCGCATCCGCCGCCACGATGAACACAGGCGGCATGCCCGCGCCCGTCGCGAATCCGCAGACGGCAGGCGTCGCCGATGAACTCGCGCAGATCGAGCGGGAACAGGCCAGCACGGTGTCGGGCGGGATCATCTTCCGCAATCGCAACGGCGAAGACGGTCTCTCGAACCTCACCGATATCGAAGCGCCCATCGAAGGCCGCATCAAGGCCGGCAACGGCCACGTGATCGTGCGGGCGACGCCCGTCACGCTCGACGCCGGCACCGCCAGCAGCGAGCAGAACACGCTCGCGCGCTTCGGCTCCGGCATCAACGCGATCGCTCCGGCCGCCGGCAACCAGTATGGCTCCCAGACGGCGACCGGCGTGGGACTCGCGGTCGGTTACGAGAACCGCAACTTCAAGGGCGATGTTGGCACGACGCCGCTCGGCTTTCGCGAGACCAACGTCGTCGGCGGTTTGCAGTATCAGAACGCCATCACCGATAAAGTCTCGTACTCGCTCGCCGTCGCACGACGCGCGGTCACGGACAGCCTGCTGTCCTATGCCGGCGCGCGCGATCAGCTTGCGGGCGCGACCTGGGGCGGCGTGACATCGAGCGGTGCGCGCGGCGACCTCGCCTGGGACGACGGCACGAGCGGTGTCTATGTCAACGCGATGTACCAGTTCCTCGACGGCAAGAACGTCGCCACGAACAACGCGGTCAAGGGCGGCGGCGGTGTGTACACGCGCATCATCAAGGACGCGGATCAGGCGCTGACCATCGGCGCGAATACCACCTTGATGCACTACGACAAAAACCTTTCGTACTTCACCTACGGACAAGGCGGCTACTTCAGTCCGCAGCAGTACGTCATTCTCAACTTTCCGGTCGAATACATGGGCCGCACCGGGCTTTTCACATACGACCTGAAGGGCTCGATCGGCGTGCAGCATTATCGGCAGGACGCGTCGAACTACTTCCCGACGGAGCCGAATTATCAGGCGGCGTTCGCGGCGGCCAACCTTGCACCGGATGCCGGCGCGGTCTATCCGAGCCAGAGCAAGACGGGCGTGTCCTACTCGCTCAACGCGACGGGCGAATACCAGCTTGCGCCGCAACTCGCCATCGGCGCGACGGCTTCGTTCGGCAACGCGTATCAGTATCGCGAATGGCTCGCTGCCGTGTACGTTCGATACAGCTTCACGCGGCAAACCAGCGTGCAGCCGCTCTTCCCGCCGGAGGCTTTCAGCTCGCCGTATTTGTCGTTCGCGAATTGATGCGGACTCGACGCCATGCGCCTACGTTGCGGTGCATGGCGCATCGAAATTGCATGACGCTGCCTCACATCGTTGCTCCTCCTGGAACCCGCCGCGCGCTTTGCTGCACTGCGTGACAGACTTGTCTGACGACGCGCGAGAGAAAGCGCACAATGTCGGGACTTCGCGCTCAAGGCCGCGAGGAGGAGGAGCAACATGACCGCCATCACCTGGGTTCTGGCCGCCGATGACAGCCGTGCCCGGATCTTCGAAACCAGAGGGCTCAAGCTTGACCTCAGGCAAATCGAGGAGCTTCGTAACCCGGCGCCTCGCGCCCCGCAGTCCAATGAACGCGACCGGCAATTCGCCCGAACCGTTGCCGAAATGCTCGAACGCAGCCGTGTGAATCATCGCTTCGATCGCTTGCGGCTGGCAGTGGAACCGTGTTTTCTCGGCACCTTGCGTGAGTATCTGAGCATCGAGATTCAAAAGCTCGTCCATGAAGATGCCAGCGAAGACTCAGCCGGCATGAGCGCGCGCCGCCCCTTCTGACGGCGCGCGCTCATGCCGACATCTGTGAACAAATGTTGAAAGTCCTTACAACGGCATACTAAGGGTCAACGAAAGACCCAAGCGCACGTTGATTCCGCAACGCGAGCCATCCGGCTTGCGGTCATGGAATCAGGAGCGCTTTAAATGAAGAAGATTTTCGCCGCGATCGTCATGGCTTCGCTGTCGCTGAGCGCGTTCGCCGCGCACGACAAGCACGACAAGCACGACAAGCATGAAAAGCACGAGTACCGTCACGAAGAGCGTCACGACGAGCGCCGCGTCGATTCGCGTCGTCACGACGAACGCCGTCCGGACGCACGCCGTCGGGACGAGCTTCACGCCGACAACCGCGGCATGGAGCAGAATCGCGACCACGAGCACGCGCCGATGCAAGCACCGGAACACGGCGCTTTCCCGCACTAAGCCGTAACGGCAAGAAGTCGCGCCTGAGTTTCCGGCGCGGCTCAATGAACCTCTGCATTGCCGGCGCCACGCTCGCCACGATCACGGCTCGCGTACCCCGCGCGTGCGCCGACCGAAGTGAAGATGCCCGCCTTGTCGGACAGACGCACCAGTTCCGCGAGCGAATGCGCTTCCATCTTTTCCATCACACGTGCGCGATGCACCTTCACGGTCTTTTCGACGGTGCCGAGTTCACTCGCCACCTGCTTGTTGAGCCAGCCGTTCACCACGAGTATCAGCACTTCGCGTTCGCGCGGCGTGAGTCGTTCGATACGGCGTTGAATTCCGGCCATTTCATCGCGGCTGACTAGCGCCGCGGCCGAACGAAGCAGCGCGGCATCGATTGCATTGAGCAAGGCCGTATCGCCAACGGGCTTTGACAGAAAATCCGTCGCGCCCGCTTTCATGGCGCTCACCGTCATCGGAATATCGCCGTGACCGGTGATGAAGATGATCGGCAAGGTCTCGCTCGTGTTGCATAACGCGCGCTGCAGGTCGAGTCCGCTCACGCCCGGCAACTGCACATCGAGCACGAGACAGGCGGGGTCCGCCCGCTTACGCGCGCGATCGAGAAACGCTTGTGCCGACGCAAACGCCTCCACGCGATAACCCGCCGCGCCCACTAGACGCTCGAGCGCGCGGCGCACGGAAGCATCGTCGTCGACGATAAAGACTTCGCTCATGGCGCGGTCCTTACGTGATCCCGAATCGGCAACCTGAAATGAAACGCCGCGCCATGTCCGCTGTTGCTCTCCGCCCAGATGCGCCCGCCGTGCATCTCCACGATAGTGCGGCTGATGGAAAGCCCAAGCCCGAGACCATCGCGCTTCGACGTATGAAACGGCTTGAAGAGTTCGTCCGTGAAAGCAGCGGGCAAGCCCTCGCCTTCATCACGCACGGTGACTTGCAGCCACGCATTGCCATCACGCGCAGCCGATACGGTCACGACGCGCTTGCCGGTGCAATCGTTCATCGCGTCGAAGGCGTTCAGCAGCAGGTTCAGCACGACCTGTTGCAGCTGAATCTTGTCGCCGTGGATCTGCGGCAAGTCGGGCGCCAATTCGAGCACGACGCGAATGCCGCGCACGATGGCGTCGCTATGCACGAGCAACGCGACATCGCCGATCACGCCAGCCATCGACAAGGGCGCGACTTCCAGCTCGCCCTTTTTCACGAGCGCGCGAATGCGTCGCAAAATCTCGCTCGCACGATTGTTGTCGGCGACGAGATCGCGCAGAATCTCGCGCATTTCGTCGAGGTCGATCGGCTCGCGGCTCATGAAGCGCTGCGCCGCCTGCGCGTTGCTGAGTATGGCTGTGAGCGGCTGATTCAATTCATGCGCAAGCGATGCTGCAAGTTCGCCGAGCATCGACACGCGCGTCATATGCGCCAGTTCCTGGCGATTGCGCTGCAGCTCGTAACGGTCCGTGCGGTCGATGACCACCGCAAGCGTGAGGCAGGCGTCGCTGCCGTGCATCGCGTTGAGGGCGACATCGGCCAGAAACTGCGTGCCGTCCTTGCGGCGTGCGAAGAGTTGCGCGACGGTCGTGCCAATATCGTCAGGCTGCTGCAGGCTCGCCATCTGCAAGCCGGGCACGACGAGCTCCGCGAGTTCGCCGATCAGCTCGCAGCGCGCATAACCGAGCAGCTTTTCGGCGCTGCCGTTCACGAACTCGATACGGCCATCGGCTTGCAGAATCAGGATCGCGAGCGGAAGGCATTCGAGCGTATCGCGCAAGGACGAATTGGGTTCGATGCTCGCGGGCACTGCAATGGCTTGCGATGCGGCACCATGCGCATGCCGCTTGAACGGCGGCACGGAGAACAGCGAGCTGAAACGAAGCGAGAGCGACGCGCGCGCCACCCGGATGTCCCGCGCCGGCGCGCGCTTGCCGAAGGGCGCGAGCGTCAGTCCCATCAACGCGGCCGCGAAGGCCGCTGTGGCGTGCACGATAGCCATGACCCCGTGCTCCTGTCAGTCCGTCGCCCGTTACAAACGCGGCGGCGTGAAATGGCATGCAGGACGTAGGCGATGCCCCGGCATTTGCCAAGCGCGTCGCTACTTTCTTCTCTTGCCGATCAAGGTCGCAGCGCCAACCCGCCATCTGCAAGGCGCAGCGCGAATGTTGCGTTCACCGAAAACCTCGATCGTCAAGGCTTCGTCCAAGCAATACCACAACCGCACCGCGCGGGCACGTCCCGTGCGTTCGAGATGCGTTGAAAACGAATCAACGAACGCAACCATCAGGCAAACGCCATGAAGAACCCTTTTCTGAGCATGTGGTTGTCCGGCGCCAATGCCGTGGCCGGATCGGTGCGCGGCCACGCAACGGCGGCCGCCAGGCGACAGACGAAAACGGCGACGCGCCGCAGCCAGAAGCAAGTAGCCGACTTCTGGACCGCCGCGCTCACGCCACCGAAAGCCACCAGGAAAAAGCGCCGCTGATTCAGGCGCGTTCGAGCACCGCCATTTCGCGCACCACGACGAGCAGCATCGACAGACTCGTGCCGCCGCTCGCGCGAAGCTCGGTGAGCAAGCGCGTGTAGCGGTCGAGCGCCGCCTCGCGTTTGGCGCGCCAACTCTCCACGATCACATCCGGATTATCGATGCCTCTCGACTGTTCGAGCGCACTCACCGTCAGCGCACGTTTGAGCCGGCCGAGCTCTTCGAGCGCGGCGGCGCGGGCCAACAAGTCCCAGTGCGTGGTGATGGGCAAAGCCATCGCGCGCTCGGCGATACCGCGATAATCCAGCAACGTGCCGATGCCGAAGTAGACGCTCGCCACGATTTCGAGACCACGCTCCGAGCAGGCGGCCACTTCCGCGCTATCGAGCACCGCCGTGGCAATCTCGCCACTCGCGACACGTGCGGCGAGACTGCTTTCCACGCCGGCGTCTTCGAGTTCACGACGGCGCGCGTACCAGGCATCGAGTTGCGTGGCCGGCAAGAGCGCGGGCAGTTGCGGCGCGAGCCTATGCGCGGCTTCACGGCAACGCGCGAGCACGCCCGCCGCATCGTTCGGACTTTGTTCGAGCGTTCGCAGAAACCAGAGTGCGGTGTCGTCAAGCAGACGCACGACATCGACGAACATGCGTGCCTGCACTTCATCCGCGACGAGATTGTCCAGTCCGTCGATATTGCGCCACAAGTCATCGAGGCTGAAGACGTCGCGCGCCATCAATGCGGCGCGCACGATATCGCTCGGCCGCGCATCGGTTTCCTCCATCAGCCGATGCACGAACGTGCAACCCGTGCGATTCACGAGCACGTTGGTCAGATGCGTGGCGAGAATCTCGCGCTTGAGCGGATGATGCTGCATGGTCGCGCTAAAACGGCGCTGCAGCGGCTTCGGAAAATACGCGGGCAGCAGATCGGCGACGAGTGGATCTTCCGGCACGTCGGATTCGAGCAATTCGTCGTAGAGCCACATCTTGCCGTAGGCAAGCAGCACGGCGCGTTCGGGCGATGTCAGTCCTAACCTTGCAGCGGCGCGCTCGGCGATTTCGTCGTCGGATGGCAGGAACTCGATCTTGCGCTTGAGCCGGCCCGCGCGTTCGAGATAACGCATCATGCGCGCCTCGGCATCGAGCGTCTCAGCGACGTGACGGTTAGCAATCGACAACGCCTGCGTCTGCGCGTAGTTGTCTTTCAACACGAGCAGGCCCACTTCGTCCGTCATTTCCGCGAGCAGCACGTTGCGCTGCTTCTCGGTCATCTCGCCGTCCGCGACCACGAGGCCGAGCAAAATCTTGATGTTGACTTCGTGATCCGAGCAGTCGACACCCGCCGAATTGTCGATGGCATCCGTATTGATGCGTCCGCCCTGTTGCGCGAACTCGATGCGCCCCAGTTGCGTGAAGCCCAAATTGCCGCCTTCGGCGACAACCTTGCAGCGCAGTTCCGCACCGTTCACGCGCACGGCGTCGTTGGTGCGATCGCCGACTTGCGCGTTGGTCTCGATACTCGATTTCACGTACGTACCGACGCCGCCGTTGTAGAGCAGATCGGCTTCGGCGAGCAGAATCGCGCGGATCAGCTCGACGGGCGCAAGACTCGATGCCGTGATGCCCAACACCTTCTGCACTTGCGGCGACACGGGAATGGTCTTCGCCGTGCGCGCATGAATGCCGCCGCCCGCCGAGATCAACGCGGTGTCGTAATCGGCCCAGCTCGAACGGGGCAACGCAAAGAGACGCTGACGTTCCTCGAAGCTCGTGGCCGCATCCGGATTCGGATCGAGGAACACATGCCGATGATCGAACGCCGCGATCAGGCGGATATGCCGCGACAGCAACATGCCGTTGCCAAACACATCGCCCGACATGTCGCCGACGCCGACCACGGTGAAGTCGGTGGTCTGCGTATCGAAGTTCATCTCGCGGAAATGCCGCTTGACCGACTCCCACGCGCCACGCGCCGTAATGCCCATCTTCTTGTGATCGTAGCCAACCGAGCCGCCCGAGGCGAAGGCATCGTCGAGCCAGAAGCCGTATTCATGCGCAATGGCGTTCGCATAATCGGAGAAGGTGGCCGTGCCCTTGTCCGCCGCCACGACGAGATACGGATCGTCGGGATCGTGGCGCACGACATCGGGCGGCGGCACGATGCCATCGGGCTTGCGGTTGTCGGTGACATCGAGCAGGCCGCGCAGGAACATCTGATAGCACGCGACGCCTTCCGCGAGAAACGCTTCGCGGTCGGTGAGCGGCGGCGGATTCTTCACGACGAAACCGCCCTTCGAACCGACCGGCACGATCACCACGTTCTTCACCATCTGCGCCTTCATGAGGCCAAGCACCTCGGTGCGGAAGTCTTCGCGCCGGTCCGACCAGCGCAAGCCGCCGCGCGCCACGCGGCCGCCGCGCAGATGCACGCCTTCCACGCGCGGCGCGTAGACCCATATCTCGAACATCGGCTTGGGTTCGGGCAGACCCGGCACTTTTGAAGGATCGAGCTTGAACGACAGATACGGACGCGGTTCTCCGTTCGGCTCGCGGCGGAAATGATTCGTGCGCACGGTCGCCGTGATGACGCCGAGGAACTGCCGCAGAATGCGGTCTTCATCGAGATTCGGCACCTTGTCGAGGGCCGCTTCGATATCGGCGAGCACGCGTTCGACGTGCGGTTCGCGCTCTTCGGCCGAGCCGCCGCGTGCGGGATCGAAACGCACCATGAAAAGTTCGAGCAGCTTCGTCGCGATTTTCGGATTGCCGGTGAGCGCGCGTTCGATATACGCGTCGCTGAAATTCGAGCCGACCTGCCGCAGATACTTCGCATACGCGCGCATGATGGTCACGTCGCGTGCGCCGAACTGCGCGCGCAGTACGAGGCGATTGAAGTCGTCGCTCTCGGTTTCGCCCGTCCAGACGCTCGCGAACGCGTTTTCGAAGAGCGGCTTCACGCGGTCGATATCGAACTCCACGTCGTCCTGCAATTCGAGACCGAAATCGTGAATCCACGCGGTAGGCGCGCCGTTCGGCTCGATCAGATACGGCCGCTCCTCGTCCACGCGCACGCCGAGATGTTCGAGCATCGGCAAGCTTGCGGACAGCGCGATCGGCTCGCCCACGCGATACACCTTGAAGCGAAACGCGCGCCGTCCCGGTTCTATGGCCGCTTCGATCGGCCGATAAAGACTCATCGCGAGACCGCCGGGGCGCGAATGCGTCGCCTCGATCAGTTCGATGTCGCGCACCGCCGTGCGTGCCGGATAATCCTCGCGATAACCGGCGGGAAACGAATCCGCATAACGGCGCAACAGCCGGTTGCCCTCTTCCTCGCCGTGACTGTCGATGAGCGCATCGGCGAGATCGTCCTGCCAGCGGCGCGCGACTTGCACGACGCGCGCTTCGAGTTCGCGCGTATCGACTTCGGGCATTGCGCCACGATCCGCGCGCACGACGATATGAATTCGCGCCAGCGGCGACTCCGACAACAGCGGCGTGAACTCGATGCTCTTGCCGTTGAACGCCTCCATCAGTACTTTGGAAATGCGGCGGCGCAGGTCGGTGTTAAACTTGTCGCGCGGCACGAACACGAGACACGACACGAAGCGGTCGAAGCGATCGCGCCGCACGAACAGACGCGTGCGCTGATGTTCCTGCAGACGCAGCACGCCGAGCGCGATGTCGAAGAGCACGTCTTCATCGGCCTGGAAAAGTTCGTCGCGCGGATATTGTTCGAGCACGGAGATGAGCGACTTCGCGAGATGCCCTTTTTCGAGGAAGCCCGCGCGCCGCACGATGTTCGCGCACTTGCGCCTCACGATAGGAATCTCGGAGGTCGGCACGAGATAAGCCGTCGATGTGTAAAGCCCGAGAAAGCGCCGTTCGCCCGTGACCTTGCCGTCGGGCGAGATGCGCTTCACGCCGACGTAATCCAGATAGCCCGGCCGATGCACCGTGGCACGCGAATTCGCCTTGGTCAGAAAGATCGGCGCCGCGCCTTCGACGATCGCGGCCGCGCCCGGTGGCAGCGGCGTGAGATCGCCGCCCGCCGGCTCGCGCAGAATGCCCGCTCCCGAACCCGGCACGCCGCGTAGCGCGAGACCGTCTTCGTGCTCGACGAGGTCGTAATCGCGGCAGCCGAGGAACGTGAAGTGATCGGCCACCATCCATTCGAGAAAGGCGCGCGCTTCGAGACCGTCGGGAGACGTATCGCGCGCTTTCAGATCGGCGATGGACGCGCGCGCCGCATCGACCACTTTCGGCCAGTCCTCGACCGCCTCGCGCACGTCGCCAAGCACCCGCGCAATGCTCTCGCGCACTTCTTCGAGCCGCTCGCCTTCGCTGCAGCGGTCCACTTCGAAATGAATGAACGATTCGAGCGACGAGCGGCCATCGCCTGCATCGGCGTGACCTTGTCCTATACGCACGATCTCGCCGGCGTGCGGCCCGGCATCCGCGCGCCACACGCGAAACACCGGATGAATGGCCGAATGCAGCGCAAGACCGAGACGGTTCAGCTCCATGGTCACGGAATCGACGAGGAAAGGCATGTCGTCGTTGACGATCTCGACCACCGTATGGTCGGAATGCCAGCCGTGCTGTTCGAGATTGGGGTTGTAGACGCGCAGGACCTCGCGCCCGCCCGCGAACTGCTGCGCCGTTTGCCAGTGCGCCATGGCCGCGCCGTAGAGATCGGCGATATCGCGGCTCGCGATGTCCTCGATATCCACCTGGTCGTAGTAATGACACAGGAAAGGCTCGATGAGCTGGAAGGCGGCGTCAGGCAGACGCCCGTGTGCGAATTCGAGCAGATCCTTGATGAGATGTTCGACCTGCGCTTCGTTCCTGACCAGCATGGTGCCCTCCTCAGTCTTTTCGAGTCTGTCGGATGCTCTGCAGGATTATGCGCCCCGTCGTGCGGAAGCCTTGGATGGACCATGTGCGGATGCACAATGCGCGAGCGCTCGTCAGGGCACCTTATTCCGTCACGATGACGAACGCGCGACAGCCCGAAGACGGGCTGCTCAGTAACCCAACGCGCCGTTGCCGCCGGGAAAGTCGATGGTGCCGGAGTCGGAGAAACGCGTGCCGCCGAATGGACCGCCCGCGAGCTTGCCGCGCGCGACGTAGGAGACCTTGCTGACCGAGTCGCCGGATGCATAGCCGAGCGCCTGACGCGCCACCGATACCGCCGACACCGTCACCGGCACCGCCACCACGACTTCGCCGAAGCGCGGCACCGTGCCGCTTTGCGGACTGACGCCGCTTGCGAAGGAACGGCCGTTGACATCGAGATCGAGCGCGACGCCATCGAAGTTCACGGCGGTATCGTTCGGATTCTGCACGCGCAGCTTCACGGCGAAGCGCATTTCGAGCCCCTGCCCTTCGAGCGGTTCGATGCCCGCGACGCTCACGCGCAGGCTGTCGCGGTTGAGCAGACTCGCGCACCCGGAGAAGGCGAACAGCATCACGAGAGCGGTGATCAGGAAAAGGAAACGGCTTCGCGCGTGATTCGGTTGCATCGGCAAGGGCTCCTGTTGCGAGAGATTAGGCAACGGACATTCTAACGGGGTGATGCCTTCATGCCGGACCGGTCAGCACATGCACCGCGTTCAGCAGCATGCGAACATGCGCGTGATGGAACCAGAGATCGTCCACGACATAGAACGCGGCAACCCATGACAAGCCGACCACGATCAGGTCGCAGGTTCCGCTCGTCCAGAGATTGAGCGAATGACGCGGACCGATCCAGGGCACGCCGAGCGGGTTGGGCCAGTCCGCGAGCAGATGCATGATGCCGCCGCACGCGAACCCGAAGCCGACCGCCGCGGCGGGATGCTGTCTCAGCAAATGCCACGAAAGCGCGAGCAAGGCGACCCAGCCAATGCCCCAATGCGTCAGCGTGCGATGCGTGATCCAGAGCTTGCGCCTCTTGCTCCACCAGGCGACTTCGAGCCAGTCCGGCGCGGTTGCACCGGCTACCCCAGCAAGTAACGCCAGCGCAAGGTAAAGGTAATACATGCCGCCGCTGGTCTTGTCGATGCCTTGCGCGCTGCCGATGTTGCCCATGTGGCCAACGATTGCCGCCGCGATGATTCCCGCAGCCCACCCGGTCGCGTGATGGGCCTTGCTCGATGCCATGACTGCCTTGTCCTGCTTGCAATGAAGAGCGCAGATGTTCGCATGGCGCGCGTCTGCCGGAGCGGGCGGATACAGAAACTTACGTAAATGCGGGACCTGCAACACCGCTCATGGTTCTTTCGGCGGCGAGATGGCGCAGCGTTGACTAGAATGAATAAAACAACGCTGCGCGTGCGCGCCTTCGTGCATCTTTATCTATCGACTTTTATCGTCATGCAACAGCTGAAATACCTGAGCGCTTATCCGAATACGCTACAGGACAAAGTGCGCCGATTGATTGCCCAGCAACAGCTCGGCAGCTATCTCGAAGCGCGTTATCCGCAAAAGCACGCGGTGCAGTCCGACCGCGCGCTCTATCAATACTGTGCGGAACTCAAGAGCGAGTTTCTGCGCGTGGCGCCTTCGATCGACAAGGTCATCTACGACAGCAAGCTCGATGTGCTGCGTCATGCGCTCGGACTTCATACGGCGATTTCACGTGTGCAGGGCGGCAAGCTCAAGGCGAAGAAAGAGATACGGATCGCATCGCTCTTCAAGGATACGGCTCCCGAGTTTCTTCGGATGATTGTCGTGCATGAACTCGCGCACCTGAAAGAGAACGATCACAACAAGGCGTTTTACCGGCTTTGCGAATTGATGCAGCCGGGGTACCACCAAATCGAGTTCGATCTACGGCTTTATTTGACGCATCGGGATTTGGTGCGGGGAGGATGATCAGGAAGAAGGCTAAGGGTGCGACGCCTGCTCGCTCAGTGCCCGAGCGAGGGGTCGTACTTTCAAGTACGCCCCCTCGCGATGACTTAGAGTTGGGCCGTCATTTGGAATCCAACCGTAACGCGTGAGGTTGGAAACCCTGACGGCTTGTAGATTGGCGTGCCGGCAAAAAGGTCGTAACTCAAGCCCGCATATTTCGTTGGGACGCCGCCGCGAATGCCGATTACCGCGCCCACGAGCTGCGTACCCGCGAGAAACGCCGTGTTCGGACCAAAAACGCGTCCATAGTCGATGCCGGCATAGAGCGCTTGCCCTGTCTTTCCGATCGGCGCTTGCAACTCGTTGCGCCAGTAGAAACCGCGCTCGGCCGCGAGCATCTGTTCACCGTCGAAGCCACGCACCGTATAGCGGCTGCCGATGGTCAGATCGTCGATGTAGTTGAGCGTGTCGTTCGTGTACTGGCCGTGGATCGTCGTCACGTAGCGAAGCGCTTGATTTGCGATGGCTAACGGCACCGAGAGGTTCGCATCGAGCACGGCCATGTGGAAGCGGTAAGTCGGGCCGCTTGGCTTGGTCGCCGGCGTAGGTGCGATATTCGGGTCGGGCGGCAAGGATGGATCGGGCGTCGCGCCAAATGCGCCGATGCCCTGGCGAAACGCAAGCGTGCCGTCGAACTGCGCGCCACCCAGGTAATGCCGATCCGTCAGACCAAGTTCCAGGAACGTGTTGTTGCGGTGCTGGAGTTCGATCTCGGTGTCGTCGATGAAGCTCGCGCCGAAGCGCTTCGACAGTTGCACGTAGGTGCCGAACACGTCGCTTTGTCCGCGATGTAAGACGCGCGCGAGTTTGACGCCGGCGGTCTGTGAGTTGCCACTCGATACGAAGGTCTGGTTGGCGCCCGCGATCTGTTGATAGTACGTGTTGGTGTTGCCGAAGACGGTCGCGGTCCAATAGCCCCATGGCATCGAGTACGATCCGTTGAAGCCATGCGAACCCAAGCCCTTGTCGCCGAACTCGAGGTCCTGATTTGCGCCGACAGTGAGGATGTCATTCAGGCCAAGGAGGTTGTCGATGCCGAGACTGAGGTTGCCTTGGAGCTTACCCGTCGCGCGGCTGCCCGAGTTATCGACCGATGCGACGAACGAATAAGGCTTGCCGCGCTTGACCGTGAGCACGACATCGCTCTCGCCGGGGATTTCGGTCGGCTCGATCTTCATGTCCGCATCTTGACTGGCGACGCGCTTCATCTGTTCGATGCCTTGTTCAAGATCGCGCAAGTCGAGGACGTCGCCGGGTCTTGTGGGGAAAGCGGTTTTCCACGCGCCCCGTGACAAGGGTTCGGCGAACCGTATGTCACGAATGACGCCCGGGACTAGCGCGAACTTGAGCGTGCCATGCGACAGGTCTTGCTCGGGTAACAACACGCGTGTGGTGATGTAGCCGCGACTCAGGATCGCTTGCTGCAGGCCTTTGGTCAGCAGGTTCACGCCTTCTTTTCCGATGCATTGATCGGTGTAGTGGCCGAGCCATTCACGTGCGAACGCGAAGGGATCGAGCGGTAGAGCCGATGCGCCTTTGGCGCGTATCGCGTCGGGCAGGCTTGGTGGAACGTCGAGCGCGAATGTGTTGATGCGAAAGCACGGCGATTCGGTTGGCAGGGTTGGAAAGCCCTGATCGCCGGGAACACTTGAGCGCACGGCGGGCGTTTGAACTGACGTCTCACGTTGCTGCGCTTCGCGTTGCTGCTGGACCTGTTGTTCTTGCTGGGCGTTGGCGCGCGCTGCTGCCGCTTCATTTGCGGAGTTTGGTGCTTGCTGTGCGTGTATCCCTAGTGATGCGAAGGCTGTAAGCGGCAAAGCCGTCAGCCACTTTCTGATTCTCATAATGCTCAAATACTCACTTTTACTTCGCATGCCTTCGTCTTCGCAAGCCTTCTTCGCTCATCATTTAAGCTCGAAATCACTTCGTCGGACGATGGCTCTCGTATGTTGTGTCTTGGAGGTGGCGATCTAGCGCGCTCTAGGTTCCCGAAGACGACGCGTCTTGCTTAGGCCAAACTCAGTTAAATCGCCATGATCAAAAAAGTCGCGAAACATCCCGATGACCACATCAACATCGCGGCAAACTGTTTGGTCATTCGACTGACCACCGTTGAGTTATTCGGTTCACCCTGTAGTTCATTTAGCAAGTAAATGAGGATCTTCCCACACGTCGTCATAATGTTCAGTGACAATAAATCTCCAGCCAGGCGGCAATCCGAGGTATGGAATGATCAAAGGTGCCCAATCTTCGATGTGCGTTGCATGCAGGGGAACAAAGAAGTCCGGCGCATCAGAGAACTTGTCTCCAGCCCAAATATACCAACCACATGTACCGCCTTCAGGTTGAAGTCGAAGTCCATTCAATGGACGAAGTCCATCCTTTACATTGCGGTAGATTCCCACCTTGAGACTGAGGTCACATCCAAAGTACGCGGCATTAAATTTCACGCACATTTTCCGCTGTGTTTCGCGAATGTCTTCACTCATAATCAGAATCCAAAATAGCTCTTCATGGCGCGCCCGAAGGCTCCTAGCTGGCCGCCTTGTACTGAAGAACATGTCGGGCAATGCGGCTGGACAGCATCGGCCGAACGCTGTTGCTCCACGTTAACAGAACCTTAACGATAATACTGTACTACTAGAGGATCTACGTGATCCGCAACTTGTTTGCCGGTTACAGCACCACAATCCACACACGGCTGTCCTTGAAATGCTGCATTTTGTGCATTAGTTGGCCCAGCTCCTGTCGGGCGAATGTATGGCGTAGAGACACCTTCGTTAGGCGTAAAGCTACTGTCTTAAACTCCCGATTTTGCATTG
Source organism: Caballeronia sp. GAWG2-1 (assembly GCF_023631405.1). Taxonomy (NCBI): domain Bacteria; kingdom Pseudomonadati; phylum Pseudomonadota; class Betaproteobacteria; order Burkholderiales; family Burkholderiaceae; genus Caballeronia; species Caballeronia sp. GAWG2-1. Next base: position 3,725 of record NZ_JALQDD010000026.1, on the reverse strand, counting down.
CCATTCACTCCGCCCCATGCACCACCACCGCCCACCGTGAGTTTCTCGCCAGCTTCTGCCTCGTTAATAACTCCACCGCCCGACGGCACAATATTTAGATGCTCGTCCGTAATGTCATTACCTGCTGCATTCTCGTGGCCCGGTCGTTCGTCAGGCTTAGGGCGGTGATCTGGCCATTGTACAAATCGACGGCCGAAGCCGCCGCCGCGCCACTGCTGCCGCCCACCGCCGCACCCGCGCCGGTCGCGATGACGTTCGCAATGATATTGCCGAGCGCTCGATCCGCATCGGCGTTGCCGGTCGGACTCGACGCGGCAATGTCGTGGCTCAACTCATTGAGCTTACCTGCTGCCGCCGCCGATATCCCTGCTCCAGCAGCACCCTGCGCTGCATTTCCGATGCTTCCGCCACCCAAGCCGGCCACCGCCGCCCCGCCCGCGATTTGCATCGCGGTTCTGTACTCGGCGCCTTCCTTCCATTAGGTTGGCGCGTTTTGGCGTGCCATCAGTAGAACGCTGCCAAAAGAAATGACGCATTGGCTTATGACCTGTTTTTCATCCAGCCGATAGTTACGGTAACCCAGAATAAAACCGTCAATAGGCCGCCTTTAACCAAAATAAATTTTACATCGACCCATCCCCATTGATAATGGTCGCCATGTATCCACATGGAAATAAAAATCATCCAGATTCTTAACACCATCGCGCCTACGAAGCTCAGAAGGAACAACTTTACGTAGGTAAGGATGTATTTACTCATTTTATTTTCCGACCCGCGTCTTGGCCGCATTTATTCCTGCCGCCCCACTTTCCGCTCCGGCCGCCCCAAAAATCCAGCAGTAATATTCGGAAGATTATTCGGAATAAACCAATTAGCTCCGCTCGATCCGGCTGCAATGGATTGAGCGCCCGCGCCGATCTTAAAGCCTATAGCTGCCGCGCCAGCATTTGCCGCTGCACCCGTCACAATACTGTCGTTCTTACCGGACAAGGCGTTGTTGGTTGCCGTGTCGGCAGCTCCCGTAATTGCATTGAGGCCAACGTTCCAAAAGAATCCACCATACATTCCGCCAGCTCCGCCGATCCCAGCATAAGCGACGTCAACGGGATTCACTGAGCCGTTCTGAATATACTGTGAGGTCGCGTTGACTGTTCCTGTGATCGCGCCGATGCCGAGCGGGGAAGCCCATGTACTTGAACCCAACGCACCATCAATCCCGAAGATCGGCGCACCGGGTATTGTTGCCAGTGCAGGTAGGACTGCCGGTGCCGCCAACGCACCCGCAATAGCGAGTCCAAGTTTAGGGTTAGCTACGGCTCCCGGCAACGCCCTTTGCTCCGGCGTCAGCGCCCCATCCTGGCTACCGTACAAGAACGGATTGTTGTACTCGGCTGCAGTAGCAGCGAACATGCTGCCAGCATTCTGACTAATGAACGCCGTCGCGTACTTGCTTCCGTCCGGCGCCGGTCCCGCGCTCGCGGCCGCATCCACCATTCGATAGCCACTTGCCAGTAACATCTGCTGCGCCTGGTCTGCCGTCAGCGTTTGCCCCGTCTGATCCTTGTAGAAGTCGGCAAACCTCTTCGCGTTATCCTTCGTCCATTTTCTTTCGTCAGGGTGGAGTTGCCGATTGTAAAGATCAGCATTCGACGCCGTCATTGCGCCAGAGCCGCCACCCACGGCAGCACCCGCACCTGTGGCAATCACATTCGCAATGATATTCCCGAGTGCCTTGTCCGCATTTGCGTTACCCGTCGCGCTCGAAGTGGCGATAGCTTCGCTCAACTCGTTCAACTTGCCCGCTGCCGCCGCCGATATCCCCGCTCCAGCAGCACCCTGCGCCGCACTTACGATGCTTCCACCACCCAAGCCCGCCACCGCCGCCCCGCCCGCGATGTGCATCGCAATCCGGTACGCGCCCCCTTCCTTCCACTTATCGGCCGTGTCCTGATCGCCCGCCGCCTCCGCCGCCTGCTTTTGCCGATTTGCATAATTGCCAATCTGCGTCGCCACCGTCTGCGCCACGATCGCCGCTGCCTGCTGCGTGCTCGCCTGCTGGTTGAGCAACTTCGACAGATCCGGCAACTTGCTTACCGTGCCACTCAAGTCGGCCGTGTCACGGTTCAGACTGGCCCGTAGCTCGCATTCAGCTTGTCGGGCTGTGGCTCGAATAGACTGGGTTCAAACAACACAGCCGCGTGCACGTTCAAGTTTAGGATGGCAAGCTCATCACTACGCCCGCTTGAACAGCTGCATTCAACGAAACCGGGCTCAGCGGGGTTCGTTGCTTTAGCGGAAGAGGATGTTCTCTACTACTACATATACGATAAAGCCCATGATTGCGGTAAAGGCTATGGTACCCACGATCTTTTGACCTCGGGTCTTAGGGGTTGATCCAGGAATCCCAACCATAATCACCACCTCAATCCTGTTTTACCTTGATCGTTACTGAACCCACCACTGATTCCACCGATATTTGTGTTTTTTGCTGCACTCGCACCACCACCAACACCGATCACTGTCGCGGTTCCATTGCCGGGCGAAGACACAATACCTCCACCAAATATGCCGTAAGCGCCGGACATACCACCGGCATAACCTCCAGCGAAATTATTCACTTGACCCGGCGAGACGCTTGATTGATTAAGCCATCCAGCCGTAATACTCGCCGACGCTTGAACAGGATTTGGAAGCGCTGCATTTACACCATAACCGAAGAACGAATTCCCATCGCGCGTGAACGTTCCCCATACACTACCCACAAAATAATCAAGCTGGAAGTTCACGAAGTCCGGCGCACGAATCACTCCCGGATTGGAACCCGTGGTCGTCGGCTGGTACGATAGCCCACTACCTTGCGCGCCCTTGGCGATGTAAGCCTGCAAACCCGGATCACCCGGACCAACGCTCTGGGTCCAAACTTGCTGTCCCGCCTGATTTACGCCATAAGGCTGCCAGTCAGTTCCATCTTGCGGCTGCGCGCCAGTCGCAACCCGAACACCGCCTGATTCCGTCAGACCGTTCACCTTCAGATTCATCTGCGCCATCTGATCTTCGATCTGCTGCTCGGTGTACTTGCCGCCGCTCTCGTCGGCTAGCTTCTTGGCCAGCGTCTTTTCCTTCGCCGTGCTGTCCTGATGAAGTTGCCGATTGTAAAGATCAGCATTCGACGCCGTCATCGCGCCAGAGCCGCCACCCACGGCAGCACCTGCGCCTGTGGCAATCACATTCGCAATGATATTCCCGAGTGCCTTGTCCGCATCTGCGTTACCCGTCGCGCTCGAAGTGGCGATAGCTTCGCTCAAATCGTTCAACTTGCCCGCTGCGGCCGCTGAGATACCCGCGCCCGCAGCGCCGCCCGCGATACTACCACCACCAAGACCGGCAACCGCCGCCCCGCCCGCGATGTGCATCGCGATCCGGTACGCGCCTCCTTCCTTCCACTTATCGGCCGTGTCCTGATCGCCCGCAGCGTCCGCCGCCTGCTTTTGCCGATCCGCATAATTGCCGATCTGCGTCGCCACCGTCTGCGCCACGATCGCCGCTGCCTGCTGCGTACTCGCCTGTTGATTCAGCAAGTTAGACAGATCCGGCAACTTGCTTACCGTGCCATTCAAGTCGGCCGTGTCACGGTTCAGACTGGCGATGTCCTGCTTCTGGTTCGCACCATCCGTGATCGTGATCGTTCCCGCGCCGATCGCGCTCTTCGTCGTCGCCGTCTCGTT